>NZ_VWWG01000146.1:0-15716 GCF_011753085.1 Burkholderia sp. Tr-862 | reverse complement strand
CGAGCGCGATCCCGCACGCGCGCAGGACGTTCGCCAGGCGCTCGAAGCCGCGGGCGTCGATGCGCTGGTCGGCACCGTGGACGTCACGCGCCGCGACGAGGTCGACGCCTTCGCGCGGACGATCGACGCGCGCTTCGGCGGCCTCGACGTGCTCGTCAACAACGTCGGCGATTTCCTGGGGATCGCGAAACCGTTCGACGATTACGGCGACGACGACATCGCGCGGCTGTTCGACGTGAATCTGCGCCAGGTGTTCGTCGTCACGCGCGCGATGCTGCCGTTGCTGCGCAAGCGCGGCGCAGGCGGCAGCATCGTCGGCGTGTCGTCGATCGAGGGTTTTCGCGCGATTCCGAACTGCACCGTCTATGCGTCGTTCAAGGCCGCGCTGACCGGCTTCACAAAAAGCCTCGCGCTCGAGCTCGGGCCGGCCGGCATCCGCGTGAACCAGATCGCGCCGGAAACCACCGAGACGCCGCAGGTGCCCGTCAGCGCGATGGTCGCGGCCGAGCACCACAGCCACATCCCGCGCTGGATTCCGCTCGGACGCTTCGGTGCCGCCGGCGACATCGCGGGCGCCGCGCTCTTCCTCGCGAGCCCGCTCGCCGCGTGGGTCACCGGCACGACGCTGCACGTGGATGGCGGCGCACTCGCGGCGGCCGGCTGGTATCGCGACCCGAACGGCTTCTGGACCAACATGCCGGTCGTCACCGGCAACGGCTTCAATTTCTGAGCAGGCCGCCGCTGCGCGCGGCGTCATCCGTTCAATCATCGGTTCAATTCAAGCGGCGCATCCGTGCCGCTGCGGGAGACATCATGAAAGTCCTGATCATCGGCGGTACCGGCCTCATCGGCGGCCACGCCGCGCTGCATCTGCGCGCACAAGGCAACGACGTGACGCTCGCCGCGCGCAAGCCGCCGGCGCACGGCACCGCACTCGCGCAGTTCGACGTGCTGCTGCGCGACTACGTCGCCGGCGACTTCACGCGCGACGATCTCGCGCCGTTCGACGCGGTCGTGTTCGCGGCCGGCAACGACATTCGCCACCTGCCGCCCGGCACCGACGAAGCGGCGCACTGGGAACGCGCAAACGTCGACGCGGTGCCGCGCTTCTTCGCGCTCGCGCGCGACGCGGGCGTGAAGCGCGCGGTGCTGGTCGGCAGCTTCTATCCGCAGGTCGCGCCGGCGCTCGTCGACACCGTGCCGTACGTACGCTCGCGTCATCTCGCCGACGAACGCGTGCGCGCGCTCGCGTCGCCGTCGTTCGCGGTATGCAGCGTCAATGCGCCGTTCGTCGTCGGGTCGGTGCCGGGGCTGCGCAACGAGATGTTCGCCGCGTACACGGGCTATGCGCAGGGCAAGCTCGCCGGGCTGCCGGTGTACGGGCCGGCCGGCGGCAGCAACTTCATCTCGACGCAATCGCTGTCGGAAGCGATCTGGGGCGCGCTGCAGCGCGGCGAATCCGGCAAGGCGTATCTCGTCGGCGACGAGAACCTGAGCTTCGCCGACTACTTCGCGGCGTTCTTCCGCGCGGCCGGCAATCCGCAAACGGTGCCGTCGCTCGACCAGGAGCATCCGCTGCTGCCGGACATCGCGATCTATACGGGCCGCGGCAACGTCGTATCGTATGAGCCCGATCCGGCCGATATCGCGCTGCTGCGCTACCGGCGCGGCGACGTGCAGCGCGCGGTCGACGAAGTGGTCGCGCAGTGCGGCGCGTAAGCGCACGCTCGACGCACACGCCAAGCTGAAAACGCGGCTCAAACGACGACGTCCCGCCGCCGGCGACGGATGCCGGCGGCGGGACGTCGATGGCGCTACGTCGATATGCCGCTACGTCGTGGTCGATGCGGCGCGTCAGCCGCCGATGCGCTGTTCGATCTTCTTCATCGTGTCGGTCAGCTCGGTCGGCAGGCGCAGCTTCAGCGTGTCGAACAGCGCCGCATGCAGCTTCAGCTCCTCGCGCCATTCGTCGGCGTTCATCGACGTCACCGCGTCGAACTGCTCGCGCGTGAAGTCGAGCCCGTCCCAGTGCAGGTCGTCATAGGCCGGCGACACGCCGAACGCATGTTCGCCGCCACCGCCGTTGCCTTCGAGGCGATCGAGCATCCACTTCAGCACGCGCATGTTCTCGCCGAAACCCGGCCACACGAACTTGCCGTTCGCGTCCTTGCGGAACCAGTTCACGCAGTAGATCTTCGGCAGCTTCGCGCCCGTGCCTTCGAGCTGCTTGCCGATCTTCAGCCAGTGCGCGAAATAATCGCTCACGTTGTAACCGCAGAACGGCAGCATCGCGAACGGGTCGCGGCGCACGATGCCTTGCTCGCCGACGGCGGCGGCGGTCGTCTCCGAGCCCATCGTTGCGGCCATGTACACGCCTTCGACCCAATCGCGCGCTTCGGTCACGAGCGGCACGGTCGTCGAGCGACGGCCGCCGAAGATGAACGCGTCGATCGGCACGCCGGCCGGGTTCTCCCAGTCCGCGTCGATCGACGGGCATTGCGATGCGGGCGCCGTGAAGCGCGAGTTCGGATGCGCGGCCTTGCGGCCCGTTTCCTTGCCGATTTCCGGCGTCCACGGGTTGCCTTGCCAGTCGGTCAGCTTCGCGGGCGGCGTGTCGGTCAGGCCTTCCCACCACACGTCGCCGTCTTCCGTCAGCGCGACGTTCGTGAAGATCACGTTTTCCTTCAGCGTCGAGATCGCGTTCGGATTGGTCTTCACGCCGGTGCCCGGCGCGACGCCGAAGAAGCCGGCTTCCGGGTTGATCGCGTACAGGCGGCCATCGCGGCCCGGCTTCAGCCACGCGATGTCGTCGCCGATCGTCGTGACCTTCCAGCCGTCGAAGCCCTGCGGCGGAATCAGCATCGCGAAGTTGGTCTTGCCGCACGCGGACGGGAACGCCGCAGCGACGTGATACTTCTTGCCGGCCGGCGACGTCACGCCGAGGATCAGCATGTGTTCGGCGAGCCAGCCCTGGTCGCGGCCCATCGTCGACGCGATGCGCAGCGCGAAGCATTTCTTGCCGAGCAGCGCGTTGCCGCCGTAGCCGGAACCGAAGCTCCAGATCTCGCGCGTCTCGGGGAAATGCACGATGTACTTGACCGGGTTGCACGGCCACGGCACGTCCTTCTGACCCGCGTCCAGCGGATGGCCGACGCTGTGCACGCACGGCACGAAATCGCCGTCCTCGCCGAGCACGTCATAGACCTCGCGGCCCATGCGCGTCATGATCCGCATGTTCACGACCACGTACGGGCTGTCGGACAGCTCGACGCCGATATGCGCGATCGGCGAGCCGAGTGGGCCCATCGAGAACGGCACGACGTACAGCGTGCGTCCGCGCATCGAGCCGCGGAACAGACCGTTCAGCGTCTCGCGCATTTCTTCGGGCGCGATCCAGTTGTTGGTCGGGCCGACGTCGTCGGGCGATGGCGTGCAGATGAACGTGCGATCCTCGACGCGCGCGACGTCCGACGGATCGGATTGCGCGAGATACGAGTTCGGGCGCTTCGCCGGATTCAGGCGCGTGAGCGTGCCCTGGTCGACCATCGCCTGGCACAGCGCGTCGTTCTCTTCCTGCGAGCCGTCGCACCACACGACGCGTTCGGGCTCCGTGAGCGCCGCGATGCGCGACACCCACTCGATCAGTTTGCGATGCTTGACGAAGGCCGGGGGAGCGATCAGCGGGCTGTGCGTCGCTTCGGCCAAGGTGTTATGCGACATGGAAATGTCTCCAGACTATTGGAAGGGGATCGAGGATGCGGGGCGAGCCCGCCAGATGGGTGAATGCGGTCGGAGCGCAGGTGGAAGCGACGCGCAAGGGGGGACGCGCGAGCGGAGCGCGTGTCGATGCCGCGATGCGGGCGAGAGAATGTGATGTCTCGTATGAGCGTGCGAACGCGAGTTTCGCCATGCAAGCAACCTGCCGTACAACTCCATGCCGGCCAGCATACCATCGCCGTTATTGGGCGGGCGTTGCGTTGCAACAAGAAACAATTGTGACGACGCACCGGCATGCCGCTTGCCGGCCAGTCCCTTTTATTGTGCCGACGCGTGCGCTTTGGGGACGAAACGGCTGGAAACGTCCGTCCGGCAAGGGTTTCGCGAAGGCGGAAAAATCGGCGCGACGCGTTCGTATGCAGTGCCCCCGAATGGGCGGGGACCGAATTGGCGTTTTCGCTACTCAGGCAAACCCTGAATTAGGTTGCGCACACAAACATCCGTCGAGAACGCGTTGTGTGCGCCACCGCTCAAAGCGGCGCGCCCGGCAATCCGGGGTAATACGCGCCTGCCGCCATCCCGCCGTCGACAGCCAGCTCGGCGCCGTTGCAGTACGACGCTTCGTCGCTCGCGAGGAACAGCGTCGCGCGCGCGATTTCGTCAGGCAAACCGACGCGTTGCAGCGGCACGTGCGTGTAGTGCTTGTTGACTTCGTCGAGCGGTGCGCCGCTCGGGTTCGACATCGCCGTGTTCACGCCGCCCGGATGGATCGAATTCACGCGCACGCCCTGGTGGCCGAGTTCCAGCGCCGCGACCTTCGTCAGCCCGCGCACGCCCCATTTGCTCGACACGTAAGCGGCCAGCGCGTTCACGCCGCGCAGCCCGTCCACCGACGAAATGTTGACGATCGAGCCGCGCTTCTGCGCGATCATGCGCGGCGCGATCGTGCGAATCCCGACGAACGTGCCGACCAGATTGATCGACACCGCACGCTCGAAGTCGCGTTTCGACAACTCGGTGATCGCGCCGAACATCAGCACCGCCGCGTTGTTGACGAGCACGTCGATGCGGCCGAACTGCTCGACGGTCGCGTCGGCGACGCGCGCCCAGTTCGCTTCGTCGGCCACGTCGAGCCGCATGAAGCGCGCGGCGTCGCCGAGTTCGCGCGCGAGCGCCTCGCCTTCCGCGTCGAGCACGTCGCCGATCACGACGCGCGCGCCCTCTTCGACGAACAGCCTGCATGTCGCCGCGCCCATCCCGCGCGCGCCGCCCGTGACGATCGCTACCTTTCCTTCCAGTCGACCCATGTCGTCCTCTCTTCGATGTCTTGCGATTTCGGTTTGTCCGGTTTGCCGGCCTCGACGTGCGCATGCGCGCCTGCGTGCCGGCCCATGATTGGCCATGCAGCGGCGCGGGAACCCCGCGCCCGCCGTCAGCCCCAGTACGCCTGCCCGCCGTCGAGCGGCAGCGTCGCGCCCGTCAGGTACGCGGCATCGCGGCTCGCGAGAAACACGATCGCGCGCCCGATGTCCTGCTCGCAGTCGCCGACGCGTCCTAGCGGGATCGTGCGGAAGAACGCGGCGGCCTCGTCCGGATTCGCGTCGACCCAGCCCTTCAGCGCCGGCGACAGCGCATGCGGCGCGACCGCGTTCACGCGGATGGCGTCGGCGCCCCATTCGCATGCCGCCGCACGCGTGAGCGCGCGAATCGCTTCCTTGGTCGCCGCGTAGGCGCCGTAACCCGACGTGTCCCAGCGCACCGCGGCCGACGACGCGAAATTGACGATCACGCCGTCACCCTTCAGATGCGGATGGCATGCGCGCATCATCCGCAGCGTCGCGATCGGCCCCGACTCGAGGCCCGCGAGGAAATCCGCGTCGGTCACGTCGAGCAGGCGGCCGAGCGGCACGACCTGCGCGTTGTTGATCAGGATCTGCACGCCGCGGAACCGTTCGACGACCGCGTCGACGCACCGCGCGATCTGCGCGGCGTCCATCACGTCGCACACGAACGGCTCCGCGACACCGCCGCGTGCGCGGATGGCGTCGCAGGTCGCGACCAGCTTGTCGCGCGTGCGGCCGACCACGGCCACCTGCGCGCCTTCGGCCGCGAGCGCGTGCGCCACGCCTTGCCCGACGCCCTGCCCCGCGCCCGTCACGAGCGCGACCTTGCCTTCGAGGATGCCCATGCGTGCTCCTTAAGCGACGATCGCGGGGTGAGCCTGCACGGGGCCGCCGAGCAACGCGCGATACGACGGCGGCTGCTTGCCGTCGAGATCCGCGATGCCGTACTGCAACGCGGCTTCCGCGCCGACCAGCACCTGCCCGGACAACGCCATGCGCTGCGGATCGGCGTGGATCGCGTGAATCACGCGGCCGGTGAATTCCGGGCTTTCGGCGACGAGCGAAAATTCCTGGTACAGGTTCGGATGTTCTTCCCATACGCGTGTGGTGCGCTCGGTGCGCAGCGGCCCCATCCAGATCGACACGGCCGCGACGTCGACCGGCTTCAGGTCGACGGCCATGTCCTTCGCGAACTTGTCGACGCCGGATTTCTGCGCGCCGTACGCGGCGCCGTGCATGTAGCAGCTCGCGCCGAACGACGACATGAACGCGATCAGCCCGCTGCGCCGCTTCGCCATCAACGGCGCGGCATGCCAGCTCGCGACGTACGCGGAGCGCAGGCCGACATCGAGGATGTTCACGAGGTCGAGCGACTTCTCCCAGAACGGGCCCGGCAGGATCAGTTGATCGTGCAGATAGGTCGCGTTGTTGACGAGAATGTCGAGCCGCCCGCTTTCGCGTTCGACGCGCTCGAACAGCGCCTTCACCTGGGCGTCGTCCGCGTGGTCGCACGCGACCGCGATCCCGCGGCCACCGAGCGCGTCGATCTCGCGCGCGGTCTCGTGGATCGTGCCGGGCAGCGGCGCATCGCCTTCGTTCTGCGAGCGGCCCGTCACGTAGACGGTCATGCCGGCCGCGCCGAGTGCGCGTGCGATGCCCTTGCCCGCGCCGCGCGACGCGCCGGTCACGACGGCGACCGGCGCCTCGTGGTTCTGTGTCATGTTCGATGTCTCCTGGGGAATGTTTTCAACCGACGTGGGCGATATGCGGCGTCGCACATCACGCGGCAGGCGGTTGCGCGCCGGCGAACAGCACGCCCGGCGCATCGCCGTCATAGCGGGCGGACAGCGTCGACGTGACGACGCAGCGCGTGGCCGCGATCTTCCATTCGCCGTCGATCTTGCGGTATTCGTCGTCGTAGGTCGCGCCGAGCTGCGTGAGCGTGCGCGCGTGGGTGTCGAGCATCTGGTAATGCAGGCCCCACGTGCCGCGCGCGTGCGTGTCGTCGAGCACGGTGATGTCGGGATTCACGCCGTGGTGCATCTCGACGATGTGCGGATGGCAGCCGAGCCGCTCGAACACATCGACGAGCGCATCGCGATGGTCGAACGTGCCGATCCGGCCGTAGTCGATTCGCACGGTGCCGGGCGCGAAGCAGTCGCGCATCCCTTCGGGATCCTTGCGATCGCAGCACGTGAAGTAGCGCGCCTTCAGGCGGCGGATCGCGTCGGCGTCCTCGAGCCTGCGCACGCGCACTTCCATTCGTTCGATCGGGGTCATGCCGCCTCCTTGGTCTCGTGTGCGCGGATCGAAGCCGCGTCGACGCCACGTTACAGGCGCACGAGAGGCCGGCCATCACCTGTTTGGATGAAACCGGCGGTCCGTATCGGCGGCGGCGAACGCGGCCGGTGCGGCGTTCGTCCGAACAGACGATGTGACGCAGGCGGCTTCGTTCCTACCATCGGACGACACCACCACGAGATACGGCGATGGACGAGACGACCCGCACGCTCTACGAATACGAGCAGATCCGCCAGTTGAAGTACCGGTATTTCCGCGCGGTCGACACGCACGACTGGTCGCTGCTCGCGCAATGCCTGACCGAGGATTGCGAAGCACGGCTGTACGGCGGCCGCTATGCGTACGACGGCCGCGACGCGTTCGTGTCGAGCCTGCGCGAGCTGATCGGCAAGCCGACCTTCCTGACGATGCATCACGGCCATCACCCCGAACTCACGCTGGTGTCGCCCGATCACGCGTGCGGCGTATGGTTTCTCGAGGATCACGCGATCAATCTCGAGGACGACTATCTGCTGCACGGCACCGCGTTCTACGACGACCAGTACGTGAAGCGCGACGGCGTGTGGCGCATCCACGCGACGCGCCACGAGCGGCTGTTCGAAACCGTCACGTCGCCGATTCCGCCGTCGTTCACGCTGACCGCGACCCGCTTCGCACCGGACGCACACGATGCGGCCGATGCTGCCGTCAGCGCGTCCTGAAACGCGGCGGCGGCGCCGCCGATCCCGTCATTCCCCCCTGGAGCCGAAGCAATGGAGAAAGTCATTTACGTGTTGTGGCGCGATGCGCAGGCCGCGCCCGAGCCATGGAGCCGCAGCGTGCGCGCGCAGCTCGCCGACAAGCTGCTGTCGCTCGGCGCGCACGGCGTGCAGGTGAACGTCGCCGACGCCGATGTCGCGCCGGCCGCCGGCCTGAAGCAGACCAACACGCACCCGGGCATCGACGGGATCGTCGCGGTGTGGGTCGACAGCGCGAACCCGATGTTCCGCCAGCCGTTCGACGACGCGGTGCGCACGGTCGTGCCGCACATGGCCGCGTATCTCGTCACCGAGTCGCAACCGATTCCGAACACGCGTTTTCCGGCGCGGCCCGGCGAGCGCACGAGCGGGTTCTCGCAGCTCGCGTTCCTGAAGCGCCCGCCGCGTCTCACGCACGAAGCGTGGCTCGACGTGTGGCACGGCCATCACACGCGCGTCGCGATCGATACGCAGGACAACTTCCTGTACGTGCAGAACGTCGTCGTGCGCGCGCTCACGCATGCGGCGCCCGGCTACGACGCGATCGTCGAGGAATGCTTCCCGGCCGCGGCGATGACCGATCCGTACGCGTTCTTCGATGCGGTCGGCGACGAGGAGAAGTTCCAGCGCAACGTCGCGCAGATGATGGACAGCTGCGGACGCTTCATCGATTTCGACAAGATCGACGTGGTGCCGACGAGCCAGTACGTCGTGAAGGCGGTGCGCGGATAAAAAAAACGCCAACCCGCGCTAAACGGGTTGGCGTCGTGCCGCGGGTGCGACGATTACGAGAACTGGTTCATCGTGTTGTCCTTGCCCGCTGCCTTCAGCGCTGCGTCGCCGCTGAAGTATTCCTTGTGGTCGTCGCCGATATCCGAGCCGGACATGTTCTGGTGCTTGACGCACGCGATGCCCTGGCGGATTTCCTTGCGCTGCACGCCGGCCACGTAACCGAGCATGCCCTGGTCGCCGAAGTATTCCTTCGCGAGGTTGTCGGTCGACAGCGCAGCCGTGTGGTACGTCGGCAGCGTGATCAGGTGATGGAAGATGCCCGCTTCACGCGACGCATCGGCCTGGAACGTGCGGATCTTCTCGTCGGCGAGCGCGGCCAGCTCGGTCTGGTCGTACTCGACGCTCATCAGCTGCGCGCGGTCGTATGCCGACACGTCCTTGCCCTCTGCCTGCATCGCGTCATACACCTGCTGACGGAAGTTCAGCGTCCAGTTGAACGACGGGCTGTTGTTGTACACCAGCTTCGCATTCGGGATCACCTTGCGGATTTCGCTGACCATGCCGCCGATCTGCGCGATGTGCGGCTTTTCGGTTTCGATCCACAGCAGGTCGGCGCCGTTCTGCAGCGACGTGATGCAATCCAGCACGCAACGCGCTTCGCCCGTGCCCGAGCGGAACTGGAACAGGTTGCTCGGCAGGCGCTTCGGACGCAGCAGCTTGCCGTCGCGCTTGATGACGACGTCACCGTTGCCGAGCTGGTCGGCCGACAGCTCTTCGCAGTCGAGGAACGCGTTGTACTGGTCGCCCAGGTCGCCCGGCGTGTTGGTCACGGCGATCTGCTTGGTCAAGCCGGCGCCGAGCGAGTCGGTACGGGCGACGATGATGCCGTCGTCCACGCCCAGTTCCAGGAACGCGTAGCGGATCGCGCGGATCTTCGCGAGGAAGTCCTCGTGCGGCACCGTGACCTTGCCGTCCTGGTGGCCGCACTGCTTCTCGTCGGACACCTGGTTCTCGATCTGGATGCAGCACGCGCCTGCTTCGATGAACTGCTTGGCCAGCAGGTACGTTGCTTCGGCATTGCCGAAACCGGCGTCGATGTCGGCGATGATCGGCACGACGTGCGTCACGTGGTTGTCGATCTTTTCCTGGATCGCGGCCTTGGCAGCCGCATCCTTGGCCGCATCCAGCTCGCGGAACAGGCCGCCCAGCTCACGGGCGTCGGCCTGGCGCAGGAACGTGTACAGCTCGCGGATCAGCGCGCTGACCGAGGTCTTTTCATGCATCGACTGGTCCGGCAGCGGGCCGAACTCCGAACGCAGCGCGGCGACCATCCAGCCCGACAGGTACAGGTAACGGCGTTCGGTGCTGTTGAAGTGCTTCTTGATGGAGATCATCTTCTGCTGGCCGATGAAGCCGTGCCAGCAACCCAGCGACTGCGTGTACTTGGTCGGGTCCGCATCGTACGCGGCCATGTCGGCGCGCATGATCTTCGCGGTGTAGCGGGCGATGTCCAGGCCCGTCTTGAACTTGTTCTGGGCGCGCATGCGGGCAGCCGATTCCGGATTGATGGCATCCCACGCGCTGCCTTGCTTCTCCTTCAAACCAGCCACTGCCTTGATGTCGTCTTGATATTGGGACATGTCTATCTCCTGGGAACGAAGCGCATTTGAGTAAAGGGTTCAGCGTGCCCGCTCCGTGTGACGAAGCGAACTGCATGGACTTAATAGTAACGCCGCCCGGTGCGCTGTCGATGAAGTCTTATATAAGACATAAGATATAAATTTCGCTTGTTTTTCAATGAGATAAGCGCGCGTTTTTGCGATGCAAAACAAGTTTTCAAGCGGCGGGACGGCCGCGCGCCGGAAATTCGACCGGCGTTCCGCGATATGAAACGATCTTTCGGCTGTTGGTGCGACGACAGACATGGCGATCCATGCTGCGGGCTTTTGTCATACGCATGACAAAACTTCTATACTTGGACAATCCATTGACGGCGCACCGAATGCGCCCCTCCTGCCCGGAACGACATGAGCGACTACCCCGTTTTCGACACGCTGTGCGAGCTGCTGACAACCTCCGGCGCGCGGTTCCGCGTGCTGGATCACCCGGCCGAAGGCAAATCCGACGTGATCGCCGCGATTCGCGGCACGCGTCCCGAACAGGGCGCGAAGGCGATGCTCTGTACATTCAAGGACGGCGGCGGCGCCACCGCGCTCGCGGTGATCCCCGGCCACCTGAAGATCGATTTCCGCAAGGTCGCCGACGCGCTCGGCCGCCGCAAGGCGACGCTCGCGCCGCCCGAACTCGCGGCCGCGGTCACGCGCTGCGTGATGGGCGCCGTGCCGCCGTTCGTGTTCGACGCGAACGTGACGCTCGTCGTCGACCCCGCGCTGATCGAACTCAACGACGAAATCGCGTTCAACGCGGGCCGCCTCGACCGCTCGGTCGTGCTCGACGCGTCCGACTACGTGCGGATCGCCCGCCCGCTGCTGGCCGACATCACGCGGCCGGAAGCCGCCAACGCGCCCGCGCTGCAGGCCAACGCATGACCACGCCACGCCCCCGCCCGCAACTGGAGCAGGCATCGCTGATCGAGCAGGTGCTGCGCATCGCCGAAGGGCTCGGCGCGATGTTCGCGCCGTTCACCGAGGTCGTCGTGCACGACCTGCGCACGCCGGAACACGCGATCCTCGCGATCCACAACAACCTGTCGGGCCGCGCGGTCGGCGATCCGGCGACCGAGCTCGGGCTCGCCCGCATCGAGGACGACGACTACCCGCAGGTGCTCGCGAACTACGCGAACCGCTTCGCCGACGGCCGCACCGCGAAAAGCACGTCGATCGGCATCAAGGATTCGAGCGGCCGCTACGTGGCCGCGCTGTGCCTGAACGCGGACGTCACGCTGTTCCGCGGCTTCCAGGGCATGCTGAACCAGTTCTGCAGCACCGAAGGCGAACCCGTCATCGACACGCTCGACCCGGCCGGTGCGGACGCGATCCGGCAGCGCATCGATGCGTTCGCGACGCGCCTGGCGACCACGCCGCGCGAGCTGAAGACCGACCAGCGCCGCGAGCTGATGCAGACGCTGAAGGCGGACGGCTTCCTCGAGGTGCGCCGCGCGATGGAAATCGTGTCGCAGCACCTCGGCGTGTCGCGCGCCACCGTCTACAACGATGCGAAATGATGCGTGATGCGCAGGCGCGCCCGGCGCGCGCCCTGCTGACCAATTGACCGACCTTCCGACGAGCGACTCATGAACACTCCGACCCTCCCCACCTACGACGACGTCGCGGCCGCCGCGGCACGGCTCGAAGGCCACGCGCACCGCACGCCCGTGATGACGTCGCGCACGATCGACGAAGCGCTCGGCGCGCAGGTGTTCTTCAAGTGCGAGAACCTGCAGCGTATGGGCGCATTCAAGTTCCGCGGCGCGTTCAACGCGCTGTCGCGCTTCGACGCGACGCAGCGCCGCAACGGCGTCGTCGCGTTCTCGTCCGGCAACCATGCGCAGGCGATCGCGCTGTCGGCGCGCATCCTCGGCATTCCGGCGACGATCGTGATGCCGCAGGACGCGCCGGCCGCGAAGATGGCCGCGACGCGCGGCTACGGCGGCAACGTCGTGACCTACGACCGCTACACCGAGGACCGCGAGCAGATCGGCCGCGAGCTTGCGGACAAACACGGGCTCACGCTGGTCCCGCCGTACGACCATGCGGACGTGATCGCGGGCCAGGGCACGGCGGCAAAGGAATTGTTCGACGAGGTCGGGCCGCTGGACGCGGTGTTCACGCCGCTCGGCGGCGGCGGCCTGTTGTCGGGCACGGCGCTCGCCACGCGCGCGCTGTCGCCGCACGCAAAGCTGTACGGCGTCGAGCCGGAAGCCGGCAACGACGGCCAGCAGTCGTTCCGGTCCGGCTCGATCGTCCATATCGACACGCCGCGCACGATCGCCGACGGCGCGCAGACGCAGCACCTCGGCAACCTGACGTTTCCGATCCTGCGGCGCGACGTCGACGACATCCTGACCGCGACCGACGCCGAGCTGGTCGACTGCATGCGTTTCTTCGCGACCCGTATGAAGATTGTCGTCGAGCCGACCGGCTGCCTGTCGCTCGCGGCCGCGCGCCGGATGAAGGACGAACTGAAGGGCAAGCGCGTCGGCATCGTGATCAGCGGCGGCAACGTCGATCTCGAGAACTTCTGCGCGCTGGTGTCCGCCTCCGCATGACCGTCGGCGCACGCGGATGACCTGGATGAACATCCTGTCATCCGCGTGCCGCCGCTCCTTCACGGCGCGTTAAGTTTCGCGCCCTAGACTGATCAGGTATCCCGCAGTCGTGAAGAAGGAGTCGCCATGAACATGCACGCGATCGTCGCCGCCGCCCTCGCGGCAGCATCCCTTTCGGCGTTCGCTCAACAGGGCGTTACGTCATCCAGCCCTCCCGCCGCGTCGCCGCACGGCCCCGTCGCGCAGGCCACCCACCGTTCGCCCGCCGCGCTGCCGCCCGCCGGCTTCGTGCTCGCGAAGATCGATCAGAACAATACGCCGCCCGATCGCGGCGGCGATCCCAGCGGCCGCACGCGCTCGGGCTCGCATATGTAAAACGTGAGCCGGCCGCGTCGGACGGCCGGCCCCTGTCACGACACAACAACGACATCACAACGACGGCAGCGACGGATCGCGTGCGGCGAGGATGTCCGCGGTGCGCCGCTGCAGCGCGCCGTCGATCGTCTCCGGTTGCGGAATCAGCCAGTAACGCCCGTCTCGAATGCCATCGAACACCCGCGCGGCGAATGCGTCGGGCGTGAGTCCGTGCGCGTGCAGCATCGCGCGCATCGTATCGACGAAGCCCTGCACTTCGGGCCGGTCGTGCGTGGCGCCGAACGGGTCGTTGAAGATGCCCGACTGCACCGGGCCGGGCGCGAGCAGCGACACGCCGACCGGCGCGCCGAGCATCTTCAGCTCGCCGTACAGCGATTCGGTCAGCGCGACCACCGCGAATTTCGTCGCCGAGTAAGGCGACATCAACGGGCTCGGCAGGAACCCGCCGACCGACGCGGTGTTGACGACGCGCGCCGGCACGTTGCGTTCGAGCATGCGCGGCACGAAGCTGCGAATCCCGTTCATCACGCCGTGCACGTTGATCGCGAAACTGCGCTCGAACCGTTCCGGCGTGATTTCCCAGCTGAAGCCGGTCGCCATCACGCCCGCGTTGTTGAACAGCAGGTCGACGCCGCCGAAGCGCTGCCAGGCGGCGTCGGCCAGCGCGTCGACGGCTTCCGGCCGGCTCACGTCGGTCGGCACGCACAGCACGTCCGTGTCGAGCGTGGCGGCGAATGCGTCGAGCTTCGCCGGGTCGAGGTCGGCCAGCACCACGCGCATGCCGAGCGCGGCCGCGTGGCGCGCGAGGCCGCTGCCGATGCCGCTGGCCGCGCCGGTGATCACGGCGGTGCCGCCGTCGAAGCGAATCGAATGTGTCATGTCAGCGTCCGGTCGGGTCGATACGGGGATGCGCATACGCGGGAATCACGGGCGGCGGCAACGGCGTGCGGCCGTCGAGCGAGCGCACCGCGAGCCCCTGCGACAGCGGGAAATGCAGGCTGTGCGTGACGAGGCCCGTGCGCTCGCGCGCCGGCAGACTGCACAGCGCGAGCGCGGTTTCCGCGAGATAGGCGACGTCCTCGGTCGGATAGCCTTCCGGGATGTAACGTGCCGCGCCCGGCGTACGGATCGCGGTGCTCGGCGCGACCAGGTTCACCGCGATGCCGTCGACTTCGAGTTCGGCCGCGAGCCCCTGCGTGAAGCGCGACAGCGCGGCCTTGGCCGCCGCATAGACGGTCGCGCCGCCCGCGCGCGAGAAATCGTCGAACGGCCGCAGCGGCGCGAGTGCGGTGACCGAGCCGACGTTCACGATCCAGCCGGCGCCGCGCGCACGCATCAGCGGGATCGCGGCCTGGCTCAGTGCGAACGGGATGCGCAGATAGTGTTCGATCGTCGTGTCGAACATCGCCATCGGCATCGCGTCGACGCACGAGTAGTCGGCCACACCCGCGTTGTTCACGAGGATGTCGAGGCCGCCGGCAGCCTGTGCCGCGCGCCCGACGAGCGCATCGCGCTCGGCCGGGTTCGACAGGTCGGCCGCGAGTGCGATCGCGCGGCCGCCCGCCTGTTCGATCAGCGCGACTGTTTCGGCGAGCGTGCCGGCGGTCGTCGCCGATTGCGTGAGGCTGCGCGCCGTCACGACGACGGTCGCGCCTTCGGACGCGAGGCGCTGCGCGATCGCGCGGCCGATGCCGCGGCTCGCGCCGGTCACGAGCGCGCATTTGCCCGCGAGCGTCGCGGTTCGGGTGTCGGTCATGATGTCTCCGATGGAATTGTGGGTGCGTGCCGTTCAGCCCGCGATATCCGCAACATGCAGCACGAACTTGGTTTTCGCGTCGCCCGTTTGAACGAGATCGAGCGCGCGTGCGGCCTGTTCCAGCGGGAAACTGTCGAAGCGCGGCACGTGCAATACGCGCTGGCCGAGCCGTTCGGCGATCGAGGCGAGCGTGGCGCCGCTCGGCATCCGGCTGTACGTCATCGCGGTGCGCAGGCCGCGCCGCGCGGCTTCGGCCGCCGTCACGGCAAGCCGCTCGGCATCACCGGCCGCGAGCGTCATGATGGTCACGAGCGTGCCGCCGGGCGCCAGCAGGTCGAGCGCATCGGGCAGCGTGTCGCCGCCGACCGCGTCGAGCACGAGATCGACGCCGCCGGGGGCCCACGCCCGCAGGGCCGCCGCGATGTCCTGCGCGCGATAGTCGATGCTCACAGCCGCGCCGAGCGATTCGACCCTCGCGCGGTTGCGCCCCGAGCACGTCGCGGCGCACCGTGCGCCCGCCTGGGCCC
>NZ_VWWG01000145.1:0-15704 GCF_011753085.1 Burkholderia sp. Tr-862 | reverse complement strand
CAGGCGCCGCGAGCTGACGCGCTCAAACGGCTGCACGACGAAATGGATCGCATCGAAGCCGCGCGCGACCAGGTGCGCGAGCGCCGTCTCGATCGCATCGGTGTTGTCGAGCCCGATCAAGTCGGCCTCGAAGCCCTCGACCGTCCGGTCGACGAGCACGGCCGGGATGCCGGCGCCGCGCAGCGGGCGCAGCACGTCTTCCTCGGCGCCGAGCGCGTTGACGATCAGCCCTTCGACCCGGTAGGTCGTGAGCAGCTGCAGGAAGCGCCGCTCCATCTCGACTTCGTTCGCCGCGTGACAGATGAGCGGCATGTAGCCGAGCGCGTGGCATGCGGCCTCGACGCCCTGCAGCACTTCGATGGTATAGGGGTTGGTGAGGTCGGCCGCGAGCATGCCGAGCAGCCGGTTGCGGCCGCGCTTCAGCCCGCGCGCCATCTGGTTCGGCCGGTAGTTCAGGCGCGCGATCGCCGTCTCGATCCGCTGGCGCAGATCGGCGGACAGCACGTGCGTCTCGCCGTTCAGATAGCGCGAAACGCTGGTCTTGCCCGTGCCGGCTTCGCGTGCGACGTCGCTGATCGTCGCGGGACGCTGCGTGGAAGGTTGCGAATCGCTCAAGTCGTGCCTCGCGACGTACGATCCGCGCCGCTTCGTGTGCGGACGGACCATTGTTGTTGGAAACGAAAGCCACCGGGCGGACGCCGCCGATCCCCTGCCGCGCGCTCGCCCGAAGCCGGCGCACTCGCGCCCGCCCCGGTCACCTGAAACGCACGGCGATCGGCCGCACCCGACCTGGCACGGATGCCCGTCGCCGAACGCTGCCGGCCGCGTGGCCGGGTCATCGATGCAACGAGCGGGCGATCATAACGCAGCCTGCCCTCCCGCACCAAGACCAGCGACTCTAACAGCGCCTGCGGCCCCGCCGGCCGATCGGCGCCGGTCAGGCGTGCGCGAGCGCGTCGGGATTGACGAGATTCGTGCGCAGCGTGCCGGCCAGCGCGCCGACCAGGTTTTCCGCGGCGCAGCGCGCCATCGCATGGCGCGTCTCGTGCGTCGCCGAGCCGATATGCGGCAGCGCGACCACGTTGTTCATCCGCAGCAGCGGCGAATCCGCCGGCAACGGCTCCTTCTCGAACACGTCGAGCCCCGCGCCGCGGATCGTGCCCGCGCGCAGCGCGTCGATCAGCGCGGCCTCGTCGACCACCGGCCCGCGCGACGCGTTGATCAGGATCGCGCCGCGCTTCATCTTCGTGAATTCGGCCGCGCCGATCAGGTGATGCGTTTGCGGCGACAGCGGCACCTGCAGGCACACGAAATCCGACTGCGCGAGCAGCTCGTCGAGCGTCACGCGGCGCGCGCCGTACTGCGTCTCGGCTTCGGCGTGCGCGGAACGGTTCGTGTACAGCACCTGCATCCGGAAACCGAGCGCCGCGCGGCGCGCGACGGCGCCGCCGATCCGCCCGAGCCCGACGATGCCGAGCGTCTTGCCTTGCACGTCGGTGCCGTACAGATCGGGGCCGATGCTGCGATGCCAGTGGCCGGCCTTCACCCACTCCGCCAGTTCGACCACGCGCCGCGCGGACGCCAGGATCAGCGAGAACACGGTGTCGGCGGTCGATTCGGTCAGCACGTCGGGCGTATGCGCGAGCACGATTCCGCGCCGCGTGAGATCCGCGACGTCGAAGTTGTCGTAGCCGACTGAAATCGTCGACCAGGCCTTCAGCCTCGGCGCGCGATCGAGCATCTGCGGCGTGACTTTCAGGCTCGCGCCGATCGCGCCGTGCGCGTCGCCCAACGCATCGGCGAGCGCGGCGGGGCCGTCGGCCTGCACGACATCCGCATGCTCGCGCAGGTACGCGAGAACATCATCGGGCAACGGCTTGTACGCGACGATACGAGGCTTCATCGTTTTCATTTTCCTTGCAGCGGCGCCGCGAGCGAGTGCGCATCGCGCGCCTGGGGTTTGACGGACAGCGTGAGGATCACCGCGGCGACGAGCGCGGCGCTCATGAACGCATACGACGCGACGGGCGACCCGGTCGCACCGTTCAGGTAGCCGACGAAATACGAGCCGACGAACGAGCCGAGCGCGCCCATGCTGTTGATCAGCGCCATCGCGCCGCCGGCGACGTTCTTCGGCAGCAGTTCCGGGACGATCGCGAAGAACGGGCCATACGGCGCGTACATCGCGGCGCCCGCGACGACCAGCAGCGCATACGAGATCCAGAAATGCGACGAGCCGAGCGCATACGACGCGGCGAACGCGGCCGCACCGATCAGCAGGAACGGCCACACGAAGCCGCGGCGCGAGCCGACCTTGTCGGACGCCCACGACGCAACCAGCATCGCGATCGTCGCCGCGAGGTACGGCAGCGCCGACAGCCAGCCGGTCGCCACCATCCCGAGCTCGGACCCGTTCTTGACGATCGACGGCAGCCACAGCACGAAGCCGTACACGCCGATGCTCCAGCAGAAGTACTGCGCGCACAGCTTGATCACGGCCGGCGAACGGAACGCCTCGCCGTAATTGCGCACGGGCTTGATCGCCGCCTGCTCGGCCGCGAGCACGGCGTCGAGGTCGCGCTTTTCCTGTGCGGTGAGCCACGGCGAATCGGCCGGCTTGTCCTGCACGAGGAACCACCAGCACACGGCCCAGATCACGGCCGGCACGCCTTCGGCGATGAACATGTGGCGCCAGCCGAATTCGTGGACCAGATAGCCCGACACGATCGACATCCACAGCACGGTGACGGGATTGCCGAGGATCAGGAACGTGTTCGCGCGCGAGCGCTCGCTCTTCGTGAACCAGTTGCTGATGTAGATCAGCATCGCCGGCATCACGGCCGCCTCGACCACGCCGAGCACGAAGCGGATCACCATCAGCGACGGGATGTCGGCGACCACGCCCGTGAGCGCCGCGCAAGCGCCCCACAGCACGAGGCTGACGAACACGAGCTTCTTGACGCTGCGGCGCTCCGCATAGATCGCGCCCGGAATCTGGAAGAAGAAGTAGCCGAGGAAGAACAGCGCACCGATCAGCGACGACAGGCCCTTGCTGATCCCGAGGTCCTGGTTGATGCCGGCCGCCGCCGCGAACCCGTAGTTCGCGCGATCGAGGTAGGCAAGGCTGTAGGTGATGAAGACGATCGGCATGATCGTCCACCAGCGTCGGACTGCGAGATTGGCTGCCATCAGAATGTCTCCTAGGTAGATCGGAGTGGCGAGTCGTCGCCTGGCTCCGCTCCCGTCCTGTCGGGAATCGACCGGCCTCGGCGTCTGGTCGCCTCGTCCGGCCTCATGCAAAACCGTGCGTGAAGCACGAAATGGGTCCGCGGATTGTGCCGTGTCCGGCCTCTCATTGCGCGGTGACGGTTTCCTCTAGGCGATCGGCGCGATTGCTGACGTTTTCGAGCTGATCGAGTGCCGCACGGGTCGGCAGGCCTTCCGAATCGCCGATCACCTGGATCGCGAGCGCCCCGATGCGGTTGCCGCGCGCGACAGCCTGCTCGACGGAGCGCCCTTCCAGCAGCGCGCTGACCACACCGACCGCGAAGCCGTCGCCGGCGCCGACCGTGTCGACCACCTTCGCGACACGCTCGCCCGCCACGGTGCCCGCGCGACCGTCGGCCGTGCGGAAATACGCGCCTTCGGCGCCCAGCTTGATCACCACGCCGCGTGCGCCGCGTGCCAGATAGAAGCCCGCGATGTCGGCCGGCGTGTCATGCCCGGTGAGCTGCCGCCCTTCGGCGAGCCCCGGCAGCACCCAGTCCGCGAGCGTCGCGAGCGCGTTCAGCGTCTTCGCCATCACGTCGGCGGACGGCCACAGGGTCGGGCGCAGGTTCGGGTCGAACGAGATCGTCTTGCCGGCCGCACGCATCTCGCGCGCCAGTTGGAACGCGAGCTCGCACGACGTCGCGGAGATCGCCGGCGCGACGCCCGTCAGGTGCAGGTGCCGCGCGCCGAGCACGTAATCGGCGACGTAGTCGTCGCACGACAGGTGGCTCGCGGCCGAGCCCTTGCGGAAATATTCGACGGTCGGGTCGCTGCCGTCGTCGTTGCGCGACTTCAGCTGGAAGCCGGTCGGATAGCGCGGATCGACGGTCACGCACGACGCGTCGATGCCTTCGCGCGCGAGCGTGTCGAGCACGTAGGTGCCGAACGAATCACGGCCGACCCGGCTCATCCAGCCGACCCGGAAACCGAGCCGCGACAGGCCGATCGCGACGTTCAGGTCCGCGCCCGCGATCCGCTTCGTGAATTGCGCGGCGTGCGCGAGGTGGCAGGGCTCGGCGGCGACGAACATCGCCATCGCTTCGCCGTAGGTCACGACATCGAGTGCTGCTTTCATGAGTGAACTCCTCCGTATCCTTCCGGCGTCACGCGGCGGCGAGCCACGCGACGCGCCGCCCGGCATCGCCCGCCAGGTCGGCCGCATCGAACGGGAACTCGATGCCGCGCGGCACCGCTTGCGGCAGCGCCGCGAGCACGCCCGTGACGAGCGGATCGCCCGGCGCGGGCGCCACCGCGAAGCGGCGCGCGCCGTCGCCCACAACCGCCTTGCAATGAATGTATTCCACATGCGGCGCGAGCGCGTGCGCACACGCGAGCGGCGCTTCGCCCGGCCACTGCCAGTTGCCGATGTCGAACGTCATGCCGAGTGCATCCGGCGTGCCGGCCTCGGTGAGCGCATCGAACAGCCCGCAGAACTGCGCGAGCGCACCGCCCACCGGCAGCTGGCCGTTCTCGACCACCACGCGGGCACGCGCGCCGCGCGACAGCGCGACGATCTCCGCCGCATGCGCGTCGCCGGCAAAGCCGCCGAGCTGGAACTTGACGAAGCGCGCGCCGAGGGCATCGGCTTCCACAAGCGTGTCGCGCAGCGCGTCGGCGTCGAGTGCGCCGGCTTCCGTGTACAACGTGGCCGGCGTCGAATAGACCGACCACAGCCCGTGTGCGGAAAGTGCCGTGCCGAGCGCGGCCAGCGCGGCGGGCGTCGCGTCGTCGTCGGACGCGAACAGCTCGCGGCGCACCTCGAAGCCGGTCGCGCCGGATGCCGCCGCGGTCGCGAGAAATGCTCGGTGGCCCTCCTGGCGCACGCGGTCCATCCCGAATGCGCTCGCCACGATCACGATGTCTGCCATTTCTGCCCTTTTTTACCGGAATGGAACCGGTTCCATTTGCTTGAGACGGATGGTGCGCTTCGCTGCTGATGCGCACCATAGAGGAAATCCCTAAGGCCGGCCGCCGCGCGAATCCGGTGGCCGCGCATCTGCGTCCGGCGTTCCCGGCAACGGTTCGGCTGCTTATCCGGCCTCGTGCGTGAGGCTCATGTCGAGGAACCGGGCGGCCACGCGCGACGGCGCGGCGCCGTGCGGCACCAGAATCGAGAAATGGCGCGTGAGCGGCGCGGGGGCCAGCGAACGCGGCACGAGCGCCGCCTCCTCGTGACGCAGCGACATCGCGGACACGAACCCGACGCCCATCCCCGCGCGCACAGCCTCCTTCACGGCCTCGACGCCCGCGATCTCGAACGCGACGCGCATCGGCGCGCCGCCGTGCGCGAACGCGCGTTCGACGAGCTGCCGCACGCCGGAGCCCTCCTCGCGCAACACGAGCGGATGCGCGGCGAGTGCGTCGAGCGTGACGCCGGCTTCGTACTCCGGCGCGGCGAGCGGATGCCCGGCCGGCACGACCGCGACGATCTCGTCCTCGTGCCACGCATGCACGGCGGTGCCGGGCGGCAGCGCCTCGCCGGGCGGCCCTTCGATCATCGCGATGTCGAGCGACGCGAGCGCGGCGACCACGTCGGCCGTATTGCCGCTCATCGTCTGGATCGTCACCCGCGGCACGCGCGGCTGGAACGCCGCGATCAGGTACGGCAGCAGGTAGCTGGCCGGCGTCGTGCTCGCGCCGATCCGCAGCGTGCCGGCGTCGAGCCCGCGCACCGCATCGCGAAACGCGCGCGCCTGCGCGAACGTGTCGCGCTGCGCTTTCGCGTACTCCGCGAGCTGTTCGCCGACCGGCGTCAGGCGGATGCCGCGACCGTCGCGCTGGTACAGCAGCTCGCCGAACTCGTCCTGCAGCAGGCGCAGCTGCCCCGACACGGCCGGCTGCGACAGATGCAGCGCCACGGCAGCACGGCTGATGTTCAGATGTTCGGCGACGGCCGCGAACGTTATCAGTTGATCCGGGGTCATGGGTTTGAATTATCGGCTTTCCGGATAGTTTACGTCACAAATCACAATTTTTCATATCGATATATCCAAATTAGGATTAGGCCATCACAACAGGCTTTGTCACGGTGCCCCATGTCCACTGCTCCGACTCCCCCTCTCAGCCACGCCGCGCCGTCGATGCGCGGCCAGTTGAACGGCGTGCTGTTCGTCGCGCTGTTCGCCGCCGCCGTCACGAGCCTGTCGCAACTGCCGGCGATCGCCGGGCTCGGCCTGTCGCCGCTGATCGTCGGGATCGTCGCCGGCGCGCTGTACGGCAACGCGCTGCGCGACGGCATGCCCGCGAGCTGGGCGGCCGGTGTCAACTTTTCCGCGCGCAAGCTGCTGCGCATCGCGGTCGCATTCTTCGGCTTGCGCGTGAGCCTGCAGGAAATCGCGCAGGTCGGCCTGCCGGGCCTGACGGTATCGGTGCTGGTCGTCGTCAGCACGCTCGTGATCGGCACCTGGGTCGGCATGAAGGTGATGAAGCTCGATCGCGACGCGGCGCTGCTGACCGCCGCCGGCAGCGCGATCTGCGGCGCGGCCGCCGTGCTCGCGTTCGAGTCGACGCTGCAGTCGAAGCCGCACCAGAGCGCGATGGCCGTGGGCAGCGTGGTGCTGTTCGGCACGCTGTCGATGTTCCTGTACCCGCTCGCGTATCACGCCGGCCTGCTCGGTCTCGACCCGACCGGCCTCGGCCTGTTCTTCGGCGGCACGATCCACGAGGTCGCGCAGGTGGTCGGCGCGGCGAGCGACATCAGCCCGCAGGTCACGCACGTCGCGACCATCGTGAAGATGACCCGCGTGATGCTGCTGGTGCCGGTGCTGCTCACGCTCGGCTGGTGGCTCGCCCGCTCCGCCCGCTCGGCCAGCGCGAGCGCCGACGGCGCGCAAGGCCGGCGCAAGGTGGCCGTGCCGTGGTTCGCGCTCGGTTTCCTCGGCTTCGTGATCGTCAATTCGCTGAACGTGCTGCCCGCCGATGTCACGCATACGCTGAACCTGCTCGACACCTTCGCGCTGACGATGGCGATGACCGCGCTCGGCATCGAGACCCGCGTGTCGCAGATCCGCGAGGCGGGCCCCCGCGCCCTGACCACCGGCCTGATCCTGTACGTCTGGCTGATCGTCGGCGGTTACGGGATCACCTGGGCCGTGCAGCGCTGCCTTGGCTGAGCCGCACATCCACGCCGCGACACGCGCCGCGCCCGACGGGAAGGTCCCGCGGGCGCGGCGCAGTGCTATGCTTCGCGTCGTTTTCCTTCGTCCTCTTCATCAATCTCTTTCAGCCGTGCTCTCGTTCCTGCTGAAGCTGCGCACTCGCGCCCAGACGCTGTTCCGCCTGTCGGACGCCCATACGATGCTGATCTGGTCGGCCGTCGTCGGCGTCGGCGGCGCCTTCGCCACCATGACGTTCCGCGAAGGCATCGACCTGATGCAGCACCTGATCTCCGGGCACAGCGGCAGCTTCGTGCAGATGGCGAGAAGCCTGCCGTGGTATGTGCGCTTCTGGATGCCGGCCGCGGGTGGTTTCCTGGCCGGCTGCGTGCTGCTGCTCGCGACGCGTGGCGACAAGAAAACCGGCAAGACCGACTACATGGAAGCCGTCGCGCTCGGCGACGGCGTCGTGCCGGTGCGCCAGAGCCTGTGGCGCAGCGTGTCGTCGCTGCTGACGATCGGCAGCGGCGGCTCGATCGGCCGCGAAGGCCCGATGGTGCAGCTCGCGGCGCTCGCCGCCTCGCTGGTCGGCCGCTTCGTGCACTTCGACCCGCCGCGCCTGCGCCTGCTCGTCGCATGCGGCGCAGCGGCCGGTATCACGTCCGCGTACAACGCGCCGATCGCCGGCGCGTTCTTCGTCTCCGAAATCGTGCTCGGCACGATCGCGATGGAGAGCTTCGGGCCGATGGTCGTCGCATCGGTCGTCGCGAACATCGTGATGCGGGAATTCGCCGGCTACCGGCCACCGTACGAGATGCCGGTGTTCCCGGCCGTGACGGGCCCCGAGGTGCTGCTGTTCGTCGTGCTCGGCGCGCTGTGCGGCGTGCTCGCGCCGCAGTTCCTGCATCTGCTCGATGCATCGAAGAACCAGTTCAAGCGGCTGCCCGTGCCGCTGCCGGCGCGGCTCGCGCTCGGCGGCCTCGTGGTCGGCGTGATCTCGGTGTGGATTCCGGACGTGTGGGGCAACGGCTACAGCGTCGTGAACCAGATCCTGCATGCGCCGTGGACCTGGCAGGCGCTCGTCGCGGTGTTGGTGTTCAAGGTGATCGCGACCGCCGCGACGGCCGGCTCGGGCGCGGTCGGCGGCGTGTTCACGCCGACGCTGTTCGTCGGCGCCGTGTTCGGCTCGCTGTTCGGCCTCGCGATGAACGCGCTGTGGCCCGGCCACACGTCCGCGTACTTCGCGTATGCGATGGTCGGGATGGGCGCGTTCATGGCCGGCGCCACGCAGGCGCCGCTGATGGCGATCCTGATGATCTTCGAGATGACGCTGAGCTACCAGGTCGTGCTGCCGCTCCTGGTGTCGTGCGTGTTCGCGTATTTCGTCGCGCGCGCGACCGGCACGACGTCGATGTACGAGATCACGCTGCGTCACCACCAGGACGCGCAGGAACGGCTACGGCTGCGCACCACGCAGATGCGCGAACTGATCCAGCCCGCGCAGACGGTCGTGCCGCTCACCGCGAGCGTCGCCGACATGACGCGCGTGTTTCTCGAATATCCGGTGAAGTATCTGTACGTGACCGACGACACCGGGCGCTTCCGCGGCGCGGTCGCATTGAAGGACATCACGTCCGACCTGCTCGACAAGCGCGACACGACCGACAAGACGGCCGCGCACTACGCGCATACGCCGTTTCCGCTGCTCACGCCCGACATGCCGCTCGCGACCGCGCTCGAACGCTTCATGGCGTTCCAGGGCGAACGGCTGCCGGTGATCGAAAACGAAGCCGAGCCGACGCTCGCGGGGGTCGTCTACAAGACGTCGCTGCTCGACGCGTACCGGCGCATGACCGGCGAGCGCTGACGCACAAGGTGCGCGGCGCCCGGTGCGGCGCCGTCGCGACCCGGGTCGGCGCGCCGCCCGCCTGAGCGTTCAGCCCGGCTCGCGACCCAGCACGACCCGTGCGAAGAACCCCGCCAGCACCGCTTCGGCCGCGTCGGCCGACACGTGCTGCGGATCGGCCGTGTAGTACGACTGGACGCCGTCGCACAGGCACATCAGCCCGAATGCGAGCGTGTCGGCCGGCAGCAGCAGCGGCGTGCCCGCACGCTCGGCGAAGCGCTGGATGAACTCGGCCATCTGCAGCCGCTTGCCGTGCAGGAACTGGTTGAAGCGCACGCGAAACTTCGCGTCGCGCGCTGCCTGCAGCTTCGCCTCGCCCCACAGCAGCGAATACTCGTCGTCGCGAAACAGCGTCCGGTAGTACGCGAGCGCCATCGACTCCATCTGCTCGCGCGGCCCGCCTTCCTCGAAGATCGCCTCGAAATCGGCCCGCACCGAATCATGGTCGCGCTCGAGCAGCTCGAGCAGCAGGTCCGACTTGCTGCGGAAGTTCGAGTAGAACGCGCCGCGCGTGTAGCCAGCCGCCGCCGCGACGTCCTCGACGCTCGCGGCGACATAGCCTTTCTTCAGAAAAATCCGGTGCGCGGCTTTCAGCAGACGTTCGCGCGTCTGGTCCCGGCTCTGCTCGCGAGTTAAGCGCTGTGGTTTCATGGCGCGCAGTCTAGCATCAACCCCCTTTCGGATTCATCTTTGCATTCAGATACAGGTGTGTATTAGAATTCGCCGCAGTTTCCGAACGACCTCGTTCGGCACTGTCCGTGCGCGCCGACCCGGCGCCACTCGGGGCAAGCGCCCGCCGCGCTTGCCGGCTTCGTACCGCTCTCACCTGATCTGGGGGTTTCGTGAATCGCTCCGGTTCCCGCGCCGTGCTGCTGATCGGCACCGCGCTCGTCCTTGCCGCCTGTCACCCGAAGGAAGCCGCGCCGCCCGCGCCGCGCCCGGTCGTCGCGCTGCCCGCGCACGCCGACGGCGCCGCGGTCGCGGCCACGCTGCCCGGCGAGATCCAGCCCCGTTATGCGACGCCGCTGTCGTTCCGCATCGCGGGCAAGATCGTCGAGCGCAAGGTGCGGCTCGGCGATACGGTCAAGGCCGGCCAGGTCGTCGCGCTGCTCGATCCGTCCGACGTCGAGAAGAACGCCGCGAGTGCGCAGGCGCAATTCGATGCCGCGACGCACAGCCTCGCGTTCGCGAAGCAGCAGCTCGACCGCGACCGCGCGCAGGCGCGTGAGAACCTGATCGCGACCGCGCAGCTCGAACAGACCCAGAACAGCTACACGTCGGCGCTCGCGCAGCGCGACCAGGCGCAGCAGCAGCTCGCGCTCGCGAAGAACCAGCTCCGCTATGCGACGCTCGTCGCCGATCACGCGGGCACCATCACCGCGGAACAGGCCGACACCGGCCAGAACGTATCGGCCGGCCAGGCCGTCTACCAGCTCGCGTGGTCGGGCGACGTCGACGTCGTCAGCGACGTGCCCGAGGCCGCGCTCGCGTCGCTCACGCCCGGTCATGCGGCGAGCGTCACGCTGCCGGCGCTGCCGGGCCGCCAGTTCGCCGCGAAGGTGCGCGAGATCGCGCCAGCCGCCGATCCGCAGAGCCGCACTTATCGCGTGAAGCTCACGCTCGCCGCGCCCGATCCGGCCGTCCGCCTCGGGATGACCACGAACGTCGCGTTCGACGGCGCACCGGTTGCCGGCAACGCGCAGATCATCACGCTGCCCGCGACCGCGCTGTTCCACGACGGCCCGCATCCGGCCGTGTGGGTCGTGCGCACGAAGGACGACACACTCGAACTGCGCCGCGTCGACGTCGCGCGCTTCAACGAACGCACCGTCACCGTGTCGCAAGGGCTGCAGCCTGGCGAACGCGTCGTGCTGCAGGGCGTGCATACGGTCAGCGCGGGCGAGAAGGTGCGGCCGGTCGCGCCGCTCCACCCGCAGGACTTCGCATCATGAGCGGCCCCCGCGAAGAAGGCCGCTTCAACCTGTCGGCATGGGCGCTGCGCCACCAGGCGCTGGTGGTCTACCTGATCGCGCTCGCGACGCTCGCGGGCATCCTCGCGTACACGCGGCTCGCGCAATCCGAAGACCCGCCGTTCACGTTCCGCGTGATGGTGATCCGCACGTTCTGGCCCGGCGCGAGCGCGCGGCAGGTGCAGGAACAGGTGACCGACCGGATCGGCCGCAAGCTGCAGGAAACGCCGGCCATCGACTTCCTGCGCAGCTATTCGCGGCCCGGCGAATCGCTGATCTTCTTCACGATGAAGGACGCGGCGCCCGTGAAGGACGTGCCCGAGACCTGGTACCAGATCCGCAAGAAAGTCGGCGACATCGGCTATACGCTGCCGCCCGGCGTGCAGGGCCCGTTCTTCAACGACGAGTTCGGCGACGTCTACACCAACATCTGGACGCTCGAAGGCGACGGCTTCACGCCCGCGCAGCTCCACGACTATGCGGACCAGCTGCGCACCGTGCTCTTGCGCGTGCCGGGCGTCGGCAAGGTCGATTACTTCGGCGACCCCGACCAGCGGATCTTCATCGAGGCGGACAACACGCAGCTCACGCGCCTCGGCATCTCGCCGCAGCAGCTCGGGCAGGCCATCAACGCGCAGAACGACATCTCGTCGGCCGGCGTGCTGACGACCGCCGACGATCGCGTGTTCGTGCGGCCGAGCGGCCAGTTCGACAACGTCGCGGCGATCGCCGACACGCTGATCCGGATCAACGGCCGCACGTTCCGGCTCGGCGATCTCGCGACGGTGAAGCGCGGCTATGACGATCCGGTCGTCACGCAGATGCGGGCGAACGGCCATGCCGTGCTCGGCATCGGCGTGACGATGCAGCCGGGCGGCGACGTGATCCGGCTCGGCAAGGCGCTCGATGCCGAATCGAAGGACCTGCAGGCGCAGCTGCCGGCAGGCCTCAAGCTGACGCTGGTGTCGAGCATGCCGCACGCGGTCGAGCATTCGGTCGACGATTTCCTGGAAGCCGTCGCCGAAGCCGTCGCGATCGTGCTGGTCGTGAGCCTCGTGTCGCTCGGCCTGCGCACCGGGATGGTCGTCGTGATCTCGATTCCGGTCGTGCTCGCCGTGACCGCCCTCTTCATGTACCTGTTCGACATCGGGCTGCACAAGGTGTCGCTCGGCACGCTGGTGCTCGCGCTCGGGCTGCTCGTCGACGACGCGATCATCGCGGTCGAGATGATGGCCGTGAAGCTCGAGCAGGGCTACAGCCGCGCGCGCGCCGCCGCGTTCGCGTACACGAGCACCGCGTTCCCGATGCTGACGGGCACGCTCGTCACGGTGTCGGGCTTCCTGCCGATCGCGCTCGCGAAGTCGAGCACCGGCGAGTACACGCGCTCGATCTTCGAGGTATCGGCGATCGCGCTGATCGCGTCGTGGTTCGCGGCCGTCGTGCTGATCCCGCTGCTCGGCTATCACCTGCTGCCCGAGCGCAAGAAGCACGCGCATGAAGCCCACCTGCCGGACGATCACGAACACGACATCTACGACACGCGTTTCTACAAACGGCTGCGCGGCTGGGTCGAGTGGTGCATCGAGCGGCGCTTCGTCGTGCTGCTGATTACGGGCGCCCTCTTCGTCGTCGCGCTGATGGGCTTCTCGCTCGTGCCGCAGCAGTTCTTCCCGAGCTCGGATCGCCCCGAGCTGCTCGTGGACGTGCGATTGCCGGAAGGCGCATCGTTCGCGGCGACGCTGCGCGAGACCGAGCGCCTCGAGAAAATACTCGACAAGCGGCCCGAGATCGATCATTCGGTGAACTTCGTCGGCAGCGGCGCGCCGCGCTTCTACCTGCCGCTCGACCAGCAGCTGCAGTTGCCGAACTTCGCGCAGTTCGTCGTCACCGCGAAATCGGTCAAGGATCGCGAGAAGCTCGCCACCTGGCTCGAAACCACGCTGCGCGACCAGTTCCCGGCCGTGCGCTGGCGCCTGTCGCGGCTCGAGAACGGGCCGCCCGTCGGCTACCCCGTGCAGTTCCGCGTGAGCGGCGACGACATCGCGACGGTGCGCTCGATCGCCGAGAAGGTCGCGGCGACGATGCGCGGCGACGCGCGCACGGTGAACGTGCAGTTCGACTGGGACGAGCCGGCCGAGCGCTCGGTGCGCTTCGAGCTGGACCAGAAGAAGGCGCGCGAGCTGAACGTGACGTCGCAGGACGTGTCGAGCTTCCTCGCGATGACGCTGTCCGGCACGACCGTCACGCAGTATCGCGAACGCGACAAGCTGATCGCCGTCGACCTGCGCGCACCGCGTGCGGACCGTGTCGATCCGGCGAAGCTCGCGGGCCTCGCGCTGCCGACGCCGAACGGCCCCGTGCCGCTCGGCTCGCTCGGCCGCTTCACGCCGGCACTCGAATACGGCGTGGTGTGGGAGCGCGACCGCCAGCCGACGATCACCGTGCAGTCCGACGTACGCGCCGGCGCCCAGGGCATCGACGTCACGCATACGATCGACGGCAAGCTGAACGCGTTGCGCGCGCAACTGCCGGTCGGCTACCAGATCAACATCGGCGGGTCGGTCGAGGAAAGCGCGAAAGCGCAGAAGTCGATCAACGCGCAGATGCCGCTGATGGCGATAGCCGTGTTCACGCTGCTGATGATCCAGCTGCAGAGCTTCTCGCGCGTGCTGATGGTCGTGCTGACCGCGCCGCTCGGGCTGATCGGCGTGGTCGGCACGCTGCTGCTGTTCGGCCAGCCGTTCGGCTTCGTCGCGATGCTCGGCGTGATCGCGATGTTCGGGATCATCATGCGCAACTCGGTGATTCTCGTCGACCAGATCGAGCAGGACATCGCGGCCGGCCACGGACGCCTCGACGCGATCGTCGGCGCGACCGTGCGGCGCTTCCGTCCGATCACGCTGACGGCCGCGGCCGCCGTGCTCGCGCTGATCCCGCTGTTGCGCTCGAACTTCTTCGGGCCGATGGCGACCGCGCTGATGGGCGGGATCACGAGCGCGACCGTGCTGACGCTGTTCTACCTGCCCGCGCTGTACGCCGCGTGGTTCCGCGTGAAGCGCGACGAACGCGACCCGCACGAACCGCCGCACGACGGCACGCCTGCCGCGCCGTCGGGAGTCTGACCATGGAACTGTCGATGAACCTGAAGACGAAGGCCGCGCGGGCGCTCGCGGCCGCGAGCCTCGTCGGCCCGCTGGCCGGCTGCGCATGGTTCGCACCGAGCGGCGAGCCGCCCGCGATGCCGGCGCCCGCGCATTACGGCGCCATGCCCCAAGTGCAGCAAACGGTATCCGCGCAAGGCGTCGCGCAGCAGTTCGAGGTCGGCGCGCAGCCGGTGCCCGACTGGTGGAAGCAGTACCGTTCCGATGCGCTGAACGCGCTCGTCGACGAAGGGCTGCGCAACAGCCCGACGCTCGGCGCGGCGTCGCATTCGCTGGATGCCGCGCGCGAGCAGCTGCGCGGGCAGATCGGCAGCTCGATGCTGCCGTCGATCGACGCGGGCGCCCAGGCCACGCGCCAGCGCGCGCTCGGCGTGCCGATTCCCGCCCTGGGCGCGCCGACGCTGCTGTACGACACGTTCGTCGGGCAATTGCAGGCGAGCTACACGATCGACCTTTTCGGCGTGTCGCGCTTCGCGAATCGCGCGCTCGCGAAACGCGTCGACGTCAGTGCGTTCCAGCTCGAATCCGCACGGCGCGCGCTGGCCGCGAACATCGTCACCGCGTCGATCACCGTGTCGGTGCTCAATGCGCAGATCGAGACGACCGAGCGGCTCGTCGCGCTCGCGAACGATCAGGCGCACGACGCCGAACGCCGCCATGCGCTCGGTTCGGCGTCGCGCAGCGACGCGCTGAATGCACGGCAAAGCGCCGACACGTTCGCCGCGAGCCTGCCCGCATTACGCCAGCAACGCGACTCGGCCCGCCATGCGCTCGCGGTGCTCGTCGGTCGCACGCCCGACCGGCCGCCGGCCGATCTCGCGCTCGCCGATCTGCACCTGCCCGAGCAGGTGCCCGTGGTCGTGCCGTCGGACCTGCTGCAAAGCCGCCCGGACATCCAGGCCGCCGACGCCGGGCTGAAGGCGGCCGCGGCCGAAGTGGGCCTCGCGACCGCGCAGATGTTCCCGCAGCTGTCGCTGTCGGCGGCGATGGGCAAAGGCGGCTTCAGCTGGCCGACGATGCTGTCGGGCGCCGGCTCGATCTGGAATGTCGGCGCGTCGCTGAGCCAGCCGATCTTCCACGGTGGTGCGCTGCTCGCCCAGCGCCGCGCGGCGAAGGCGACCTACGAGGCCGCGGTCGACCAGTACAAGCAGGCCGTGCTCGGCGCGTTCCAGAATGTGGCCGATTCGCTCGCGGCGCTCGAGCACGATGCCGAGGCGCTCGACGCGTCGTCGCACGCCGCGCTTTCCGCGCGCGGCGCGTACGACGACGCGGCCGCCCGCGTGCGGCTCGGCGCGCTGCCGCA
>NZ_VWWG01000144.1:0-16063 GCF_011753085.1 Burkholderia sp. Tr-862 | reverse complement strand
TTCTTTTTCGGATTCCGGCGCCACCGGTGACTACACCGGGCGACGCCACGCTTCCCCCACACGACCCTCTTCCGATCCCCCGGCGGCGCGGCCAGCAGTTCGACGAGCCCGCCGATCGGCCAGCCGCCGCCCGGCAGTTCGGCGGACAGCGGCGCGAAGCCCGTGTCGATCGTGCGCGGACCGCCGCGCGCAAGCTGCGAGCCGCGCCAGAGTGACGGATGAAGGGATTCGGGAGAAATGGAGGATGCGAGCATGACGCCACCCACAACTGTATGGATATACAGTATATGGCAATGCGCTCGCGTCGCACAGTACTGGTACGAAACCGGCTTTTTCGTCAGAGGAAAACCGTGAGGAAGCCGGCGGTGGGTCCGCGCCGGTATCGGCGCAACGCGTCAGCCGCGCTTGCGGCTTTACGTTATGCTGTCCGCCGACCCCATCCCCACTATCGGAGGGCACATGAAACGGGCGATCCGTGCGATCGCGTGCGCGGCCGTCGCGCTGGTGCTGCCGGGTGCGGCATTCGCGCTGGGCGACGACTACGCGCAGTACGACGACTGCATGCTCAACGCGCTGCGCGAAAGCCGTAACGGCGCGGCGGCCCAGCTGATCCAGCGCTCGTGCGATGCGCTGTACCGCAACAACGCGATGCTGCTGCCGCGCGAGCGGCGCTTTCACGAATGCGTCGTGCAGTCGCTGCCGGGCGTACGCGACAACTACGCGATCCAGCAGATCATGTCGATCTGCTCGCGGCGCGGCGAGATGTGAGCACGCGCTGACCGCCTGGCGCCGGGTGGCCGTCCACCCGCCATGCCAATGAAAAAGGGCCTGTGCGATACAGGCCCCTTCGTTTCAGCGGTTCGACCGGTGTGCGGCGTTCAGAACGACGCGACCATCGAGCCCTTGAACTGCTTCTTGATGAATTCCCGCACTTCCGGCGACTGGTACGCCTTGACCAGCTTCTTCACCCACGGCTGGTCCTTGTCCTTCGCGCGCACGGCGATCACGTTCGCGTACGGGCTCGTCAGCGATTCGAGCGCGATCGCGTCCTTGGTCGGCTGCAGGTTGGCGGCGAGCGCGTAGTTCGTGTTGATCACGGCCGCGTCGACGTCCGACAGCACGCGCGGCAGTTGCGCGGCGTCGAGCTCGGAGATCTTCAGCTTCTTCGGGTTCTCGGCGATGTCGAGCACCGTCGCGTTGTTGCCGCCCGTGCCGGCGCCCGCCTTCAGCTTGATCACGCCTTGCGTCTGCAGCAGCAGCAGCGCGCGGTTCTCGTTCGACGGATCGTTCGGCACCGCGAGCTTCGCGCCTTGCGGCAGGTCCTTCAGCGACTTGAACTTCTTCGAGTACACGCCAATCGGCGAGATGTAGGTCAGGCCCGCGGTGACAAGCTTGTAGCCGCGCTGCTTTACCTGGCTGTCGAGGTAGGGCTGGTGCTGGAAGCTGTTCGCGTCGAGGTCGCCCGAATCGAGCGCCGCGTTCGGCTGCACGTAGTCGTTGAACTCGACGACCTTCACGTTCAGGCCTTGCTTCTCCTTCGCGACCTTCTGCACGACCTGCCACACTTCCGAATCCGGACCGGCCACCGTGCCGACCTTGATCACCTTGTCTTCGGCGTGCGCACCCGCCGACAGCGTCAGCGCGGCACCGGTGGCCAGCACGGAAAATACCTTCAGGAGACTGCGACGCTTCATCTGTTTCTCGCTTACTTGCTAACTGAAAATGGGGGCGCGATACGGGTATGCCCGGACTCGCAGGAAGGGGCAAATGGTGTCACAGGATCGGCCGGAAGTGAAATACATCCCGCTCATATGGGTATGCACCGCGGCAGTGCCCGCGGAGTGTGAGCGAGTCGGCCGTTAGTTGCATTTCACCGAAGGCCGCCGGCATCGTCGACCCGGAATGCGCCGATCGCGCCGCGCAGCCGCCCGGCCTGCTCCTGAAGCGACGCCGCGGCCGCGGCAGCCTCCTCGACGAGCGCCGCGTTCTGCTGCGTGACCTGGTCCATTTGCGTGACCGCGCGCCCGACCTGCGTGATGCCGCTCGCCTGCTCTTCGGACGCGGCCGCGATCTCGCCCATGATGTCGGTCACGCGCGCGACCGCCTGCAGGATCTCGCCCATCGTCGTGCCGGCCTGGCCGACCAGCGTCGAGCCGTTGCGCACGCGCTCCACCGAAGCGACGATCAGCTCGCGGATCTCCTTCGCGGCCGTCGCGCTGCGCTGCGCGAGCGAACGTACCTCGCCCGCGACCACCGCGAAGCCGCGCCCCTGCTCGCCGGCGCGCGCGGCCTCGACCGCCGCGTTCAGCGCGAGGATGTTGGTCTGGAATGCGATGCCCTCGATCACGCCGATGATGTCGGCGATCTTGCGCGAGCTGTCGTCGATCTCGCCCATCGTGCCGATCACGCGGTTCACGACGTCGTTGCCCGCCCGCGCGATCTCCGATGCGTTGTTCGCGAGCCCGCTCGCCTGCCGCGCGTTGTCGGCGTTCTGCTTCACCGTCGCGGTCAGTTGCTCCATGCTCGCGGCCGTTTCTTCCAGCGATGCGGCCTGTTCCTCGGTGCGCTGCGACAGGTCGTCGTTGCCGGACGCGATCTCGCGGCTCGCCGACGCGATCGACTCGGCCGACTGACGGATCCCGCCGATCGTCGCCTGAAGGCGCGCCTGCATGTCGCGCATCGCCGCCATCATGCTCGTGCTGTCGCCCGCGCGCACCGGCACCGGCCGCGTCAGGTCGCCCTGCGCGATGCGACTCGCCAGCGCGGCCGCTTCATCGGGCTCGCCGCCGAGGCTGCCCCGCACGTTACGGATGATCACGAGCATCGCCGCGCTGATCACGAAGCCGATCACCAGCACGACCGCGAGGTGACCAAACAGCGTCCGGTAGTAGACGGTATCGATGTCCTTCAGGAATACGCCGCTCGAGATGTTCCAGTCCCACGGCGCGAAGCGCGTGACGTAGCTGATCTTCGGCACCGCGGTCTCGCTGTGCGGCAGCCGCCCGCGATACTCGGCGAAGCCGCTGCCGGTCGCCTTCGCGGCATTCAGGATCGTGACGAACAGCGGCTTGCCGTCCGGATCGAGATAGTCGCCGACCTGCGTGCCGACCAGCTTCGGCAGCGTCGGATGCATCAGCACGACGGGTTTCGAATCCATCACGAACACGTAGCCCGACTCGCCGTAGCGCATCGCCGCCAGGCTCGCGAGCGCGTCGCGCTTCGCGTCCGCCTCGGGCAGCGTGCCGCTCTGCGCGAGCGCATGATAGGCGTTGACGATGCCGGCCGCCGATTCGACCAGGTTAGCGATGCCGGCCTTGCGTTCGGCCAGCATCGTCGCGCGCGTCTCGTACGCGCTCCATGCGCCGACGCCGAGTAGCCCGATCCATACCAGCGCAAGCGCGAGCCACAGCTTGCGGTTCAAACTCATTCTGCTCATCTGCGTGCCTCGTCGTCGAAGTCGATGCCGCGATGCGCGCGAACGGCCGGTCGCGCGCAAACGGTTGCCCCCGTATTTACGGCAGCGAGACTTACAACTTGAATACACGCGGCCGGCGCACGACGGCCGGCACGACACGCAGCCGCCGCTATGCTACAAAGACCGGCTGGCCGGCGTGACACGCGCCGGCGCCATTCCAGGGCCATCCATGTACGTCATCGACATCCATTACCACGCGTCGCTCGAGCGCATCGACGATGCGCTCGAACGCCACCGTGCGTATCTGCAGCCGCTGTTCGAGCGCGGCATCTTCATCGCGGCGGGGCCGAAGGTGCCGCGCGAAGGCGGCGTGATCCTCGCGGCCCGCATCGATCGCGACGAACTGGACGCGATCCTCGAGACCGATCCGTTCGTGACCGAAGGGCTCGCGACGTATCGGGTGACCGAATTCAAGATCACGCGTGCCGCGCAGGGTTTCAACGTGCCGGCACTGCCGTAACGCGCTCGAGCGCCGATGCACGTGCGCAAGCACGCCGCCGCCTCGCGAGGCGGCGAATGCAGATCGAGGGGAAGAAGGAAGCATGCGTGACGGCGCGTCGCGGCCGTCACGCGTATTGCCGGGCGAGCGCCCGGGCGATCATGCGGCGTGCGCCGCTCAGTCGACCAGCAGTTTCAGGTCGTGGACCCACGGGCCCGGCCCCTGGCCGTCGCGCACGAACAGGCGCAGCTTGCCGTCGCGATCGAACACGTAGCTCGCGGCGGTGTGATCCATCGTGTAGCTGCCGGGCGTCTTGCCGGCAACCTTCGCGTAGTACACGCGGAAATCCTTCGTGACCTTCTTGAGCTGCGCTTCGTCGGCCGGCCGCAGGCCGATGAACGACGGATCGAACGCGGGCACGTACTGGCCGAGCAGCGCGGGCGTGTCGCGCTCCGGATCGACGGTGACGAACAACACCTGCACGCGCTTCGCCGCGTCGGGCCCGAGCTGCTTCAGCGCCTCGGACAGTTCGGCCATCGTCGTCGGACACACGTCCGGACAGTGCGTATAACCGAAGAACATCACGACGGCACGACCCTTGAAGTCGGCGAGCGTGCGCACCTTGCCGGCCGTGTCGGGCAGCGAGAAATCGCTGCCGAACTGCGTGTTGCCGGTGATGTCGAGATTCTGGAATTTCGGCGCGTTGTCGCAGCCCGCGAGCAGCGTGGCTGCCGCGAATGCGCATGCGAGCATCCAGCCTTGGCGCGCGCGGCGCCCGAACCGTGAATGGAGCATTGCGTTCAAACCGTGCGGTTACACGCCGAGCAGCGGGCGCGCATAGTGATCGACGAGCAGCGCGGCGAACAGCAGCGACAGGTAGACGATCGAGTAGCGGAAAGCCTTGCGGGCGAGTTCGTCCGAATAATCGCGGTAGATCTTCCACGCATACGCGAGGAACACCGCGCCGAGCAGCACCGCGCTCGCCAGGTAGACGGCGCCGCTCATCCCGGAGATGAACGGCATCAGCGTGACCGCGAACAGGATCACCGTGTACAGCAGGATGTGCAGCCGCGTGAATTTCTCGCCGTGCGTGACCGGCAGCATCGGCAGGCCCGCGTTTTCGTAATCCTTGCGGCGATAGAGCGCGAGCACCCAGAAATGCGGCGGCGTCCACACGAAGATGATCAGCACGAGGATCCACGCGTCGCCGGGCACCGCGCCGGTGACCGCGGCCCAGCCGAGCGCCGGCGGCATCGCGCCCGACGCGCCGCCGATCACGATGTTCTGCGGCGTCATCGGCTTGAGCAGCAGCGTATAGACCACCGCGTAGCCGACGAACGTCGCGATCGTCAGCCACATCGTCAGCGGGTTGGTGAACGTATAGAGGGTCCAGGCGCCGACGCTGCCGAGCACGGCCGAGAACAGCAGGATCTGCGGCGTCGTGATCTCGCCGCGCGCGGACGGACGCCACGCGGTGCGGCGCATCATCGCGTCGATCTTCTGCTCGACGAGGCAGTTGATTGCGAATGCGGCGCCGGCCAGCAGCCAGATGCCGACCGTGCCGCCGATCAGCACATGCCACGGCACCATGCCCGGCGTCGCGAGAAACATGCCGATCACCGCGCAGAACACCGCGAGCTGCGTGACACGCGGCTTCGTCAGCGCCATGTACTGCGAAAACCGGCTACCGGGCGATTGGGAGAGGGTGCTTTGCATGGGGACGGTCACGCCGGGGCGGCGTCGCGCGCGGGCTGCACGACACGGCCGGGGCGGCTTGAAAGGATGCGAAAGTTTAACATGACGACGAGCAGCAGCAGGATCGCGGCGCCGCCGTTGTGCGCGACGGCGACCGGCAGCGGCCACTGCAGCACGATGTTGGTCAGGCCCGTCAGGAACTGCAGCAGGACGACCAGCAGCACGCCGTTCGCGGGCCGCCGCAGCGACTCGAAGCGGCGCATCTTCAGCGCGAACGCGACCAGATACGCGACGACGACGAACGCGAACGTGCGGTGGGTCCAGTGGATCGCGACCAGCGCGTCCTGCGTGATCGCGTCGCCGTCCTTCGTCATCCCGAGCGCGCGCCACAGATGGAAGCCCTGGCCGAAGTTCATCGACGGCAGCCACTGGCCGTTGCAGGTCGGGAAATCGGTACACGCGAGCACCGCGTAGTTGGTGCTCACCCAGCCGCCGAGCGCGATCTGCACGACCAGCAGCGCCAGCGCCGCGAGCGCGGCCGCGCGGTAGCGGCCGGCCTCCGGGTCATGCGACGGCAGCGGCGTCTGCCGCGCCGCGAGCCAACCGAGCGTGCCGAGCAGCATGAGACCGAGCAGCAGGTGGGTCGTGACGATCACCGGCTGCAGCTTCATCGTGACCGTCCACGCGCCGAACACGCCCTGCACGACGATCAGCAGCAGCAGGCTCGTCGGCCACCACGGCGACACGTGCAGCGGACGGCGGCGCAGCCGCGCCGACCATGCGATCACGACCTGCGCGATGATCAGCACGCCGATCGCCATCGCGAAATAGCGGTGGATCATCTCGATCCACGCTTTCGTCATGCTGACGGGGCCAGTCGGCATCGCCTGGTGCGCGGCCGTGATCGCGGCGTGCGCGATGAACGGCGACGACGTGCCGTAGCAGCCGGGCCAGTCCGGGCAGCCGAGCCCCGAATCGGTCAGCCGCGTGAAGCCGCCGAACATCACCAGGTCGAGCGTCAGGAACGTGGTGATCCACACCAGCTTGCGGAACTTGTCGTCGTCGGCCTTCACCCACACGTACGACAGCGGCAGCAGCGCGATGCACAAGCCGATCAGGCCGAGTTGCAGTAGATACGACATCGAATGGTTGCCTCGTTGTCTCGCCTTAGCCGATGCTCGACCACTTCAGCAGCTTCGTGACGTCCGCCTTGATCTTGCTGGGGTTCGGGTTCTTCGGGAAACGCATCATCAGGTTGCCGTTCGGATCGACCATGTAGATGTGGTCGCTGTCCTTCGTGCCGGCGTCGGCCGGCAGCCATGCGGCGATCGCGGCCGGATCGGCGACCAGCCGCCGCGTGTCCGGATAGGCTTCCAGCACCTTCGGCGGCACCGCGCCTGCATCGCTGCGCAGCCACACCATCGTGAGCCGGTGTCGCTCGCCCGCCTGCGTGACGCGGATCTGGCGCATGAAATAGAGCTTTTGCGCGCATGCGTCGTCGCACGCGCTGCCGTCGGTCATCACGAACAGCCACACGCCGCGCAGCGACGACAGCGGCACCGTCTTGCCGGTTTCGTCGGTGACCTGCAGGTCGGCCGGGATCGGCCGCTGCGGCTCGATCAGCGTGCCGTAGTTGGTCGAGCCGCCCTTCGGCTTGATCACGTAATAGGTGAAGTACGACGCGAGTATCGGCGCCGCGCACACGAGCCCGAGCAGCACGAGCATCCAGCGGCCGCGCTTGCGGGCCGCCGGCGAAACCGGCGTCGCGGCCGGACCCTGACGGGAAGATTGCATGGACAAATCAGACCTCTCGAAACGAACCCGCGGCGCCGGCGCCGCGTCCTGGCATGGCGCTCACGCGCCGGCCGACTTCTTCGCCGCACGCCGCGCGGCGTACAGGCCGAAGCCGAGCGCGGCGGCCGCCATGGCCCACCACTGAAACATGTAACCGTAATTGCGCTCGACGCCGGTCGTCGCCGCCGGCCAGTCGCGCACGAGCTTGTCGCCGTCGTCGCTCGTCTGCTGGATCACGAACGGCTGCAGCGGCAGCCCCGTTTCCTTCGCATACGCGGCGACGTCCAGGTTCTGCCGGATCTTCTGGTGCGCGGCCGAGCCGCCTTCGCCGAGCTCGAACGCACGCGACGCGTCGGCGCGCGCGATGCCTTCGATCTCGATGTCGCCGTCGGGCGTCGCGAACGGCTCGATCGCCGTGCGATCGGCGATGTTGCGCGGCAGCCAGCCGCGGTTCACCAGCACGACGCCGCCGCCCGAGAGTTTAAACGGCATCACGACGTAAAAACCCGGCTGGTCGTTATACGGCCGATTGTCGAGGAACACCGCCTGCTCCGGCATGAAGCGGCCCCTCGCCCGCACGCGGTGGAACTCGATCGACGCGAGCGGAATCGGCTGCGCGCCGACGTCGACGGGCGCCGCGTGCTCGTAGCGCACGATGCTCGCCTGCAGCGCTTCCTTCTGCTGCGCGCGGTCGCGCTGCCAGAACCCGAGGCGGATCGTGACCGCGACGACGACGAGAATCAGCAGCGCAGGCAGCCAGCGGATCTTCATCGGGCCGCCCGCCAGGCGCATTCGCGAAAGCGAAGTGCGATAATTATCCTCTTCCTTTCGAATTGCCGTCGTCCGGTTCGTGTCATGCACATCCTCGTTCCCATCGCCTTCGTCCTCATCATCGCCAGCATGGGCTCGGCGCTCTACTTCATGATGCACGACCGCGGCCATACGAAACGCATGGTCTGGTCGCTGGCCACCCGCGTCGGGCTGTCGGTTTCGCTGTTCCTGTTCATCCTGTTCGCGAACTGGATGGGCTGGATCCATTCGACCGGCCTGCCGATCGGGCGTTGATGCATTCGCCACGACGGCTGCCGTGACATTTCGCCGCATGGCGGCGCCACCAAGCAAAAGCGCCGCCTGACTGAGTCGCGGCGGCGCCGGGGGCGTTGAGCGCAAGCAGCCGGCCGCTGCCCCGTCCCCGCCAACGAAAACGGCCCGCGCATCGCTGCGCGGGCCGTTGTTTCATTTACAGCCAGTAGACGACGACGTACAGGCCGAGCCAGACGACGTCGACGAAGTGCCAGTACCATGCAGCGCCTTCGAATGCGAAGTGGTGATCCGGCTTGAAGTGGCCGCGGATCATCCGCACCAGCACCACCGCGAGCATCGTGCCGCCGAGGAACACGTGGAAGCCGTGGAAGCCCGTCAGCAGGAAGAACGTCGAGCCGTACACGCCCGAGTTCAGCGTCAGGTTCAGTTCGTTGTACGCGTGGTAGTACTCGAAGCCCTGCAGGAACAGGAAGCAGATACCGAGCGCGAGCGTCGCGGCCAGCCAGGCGATCGCCTTCTTGCGGTAGTCGTCACGCAGCGCGTGGTGCGAGATCGTCAGCGTCACGCCCGACGACAGCAGGAACGCGGTGTTCAGCGTCGGGATCGGCCACGGGCCCATCGTCTTGAAGTGACCGGCGAGCGCGGCGGGGCCTTCGTTCGGCCACACGGCGGAGAAATCCGGCCAGATCAGCTTGTAGTCGAGACTGCCGAGCTGGTGCAGCGCGATTTCACGCGCATAGAACAGCGCGCCGAAGAACGCGCCGAAGAACATGACTTCCGAGAAGATGAACCAGCTCATGCTCCAGCGGTACGACTTGTCGACGTTCTTGCCGTAATGACCGCCTTCCGACTCGGCGATCGCGTCGCCGAACCAGTGATACAGCGTGAAGAGCAACCACAGCAGGCCGAGCAGCGCCGTGTACGGCGCCCAGTCGTGACCGTTGATCCACAGCGCCACCGACCCGAGCATGACCAGCAGGCCGATGGCCGCGCTGATCGGGTGCTGCGACGGATGCGGCACGAAATAGTACGGGGTCTGGTTTTGACCGCTCATGCTTGATTCTCCACTTCAGTCCAATTTATGTACCGGAAACCGCTCCGGCTGTATTTCTTGCGCGGCGCGACCGCCGCCGCTCTTTCCCGCACGCGGCGCCCGGGCGCCACGCACTGCATTCTTTCGTGGCCGCGGGCCTCAGCCCACGACCGCACGCACGATCAGGATCAGCACGCCGATGAACACGCCGGCCGCGATCAACGCGACGATCAGCACATGCAGCGGATTGAGCTGCGTCGCATCGGCCTCCAGGTCGCGCCGCTTGCGCACCCCGAAGAACGACCACAACACCGCTCGCAACGCCTGGCCGAACGACCCGCTCCGCTTGGTCTCCGTCATCGCCCCGTCTCCATCGTCATGCGTCCGGTTTCGCCGCGCCCTGCGCCGCCGTCTTGCGCGGTGCCGGCGCCGGCTCGGCCGGCGTATTCAGCTCGAAGAACGTGTACGACAGCGTGATCGTCTTCACGTCCTTCGGCAGCTTCGGATCGATCACGAACACCACCGGCATCTTGCGCGACTCGTTCGCGGCCAGCGTCTGCTGCGTGAAGCAAAAACACTCGATCTTCTTGAAGAACTCCGTCGCCTGCTTCGGCGCGTAGCTCGGAATCGCCTGCGCCACCACCGGCCGGCCCTGCCCGTTGGTCACGTCGTAGACGATCGTCGTCAGTTCGCCCGGATGCACGTCGAGGCTGTTGTGCTCCGGCTTGAAACCGAGCGGGCCGCGCGCATTCGCATCGAACTCGACCGACACCGTGCGGCCATAGTCGACCTGCGAGTTCTTCGCCTCGCGCTCGCTGACATCCCGTTGCACCAGGTTGTTGATGCCGGTGATCTGGCAAATCGCGCGATACATCGGAATCAGCGCGAAGCCGAAGCCGAACATCAGTCCGGCCACGACGAAGAGCTTCACCAGCATCGAACGATTGAACGCGCGATCGACGGCGCCCTCTTCCGGCTTCGACATACGACGACTTCCTCGCTACTGCGTCAGTTACTGCATCAGTGGGTGGACAGCCACCACTGCTTGATCACGACACCCACAAAAAAAACGGCGGCGATGACGAGCAGGATGAGGCCGAGCCGCTTGTTGCCCGCGCGAATCTGCTCGGGCGTTCGTCTTTCTTGTGGATTCCGGTTCATCTGAAACTTCGCTGAAACTCGATTCCGCGCCCGCCGCGCCTGCCTGCGCGGCAGGCAGCGGCGAAACGCTGGGTGAAACTTATTCGACGTGCGGCGGTTGCTCGAACGTGTGGAAGGGAGCCGGGCTCGGCACCGTCCACTCGAGGCCCGTCGCGCCATCCCACGGCTTGTCCGACGCCTTTTCCAGCTCGCCGCCGCCACGGTAGGCCGGCAGCGCGACCGCGAACAGGAAGTACACCTGTGCGAGGCCGAAGCCGAATGCGCCGATCGTCGCCACCTGGTTGAAGTCCGTGAACTGCGCCGGGTAGTCCGCATAGCGGCGCGGCATGCCCGCGAGACCGACGAAGTGCATCGGGAAGAACGTCAGGTTGAAGAAGATCATCGACGCCCAGAAGTGGATCTTGCCGCGCGTCTCGTTGTACATCCAGCCCGTCCACTTCGGCGCCCAGTAGTACCAGCCCGAGAACAGCGCGAACAGTGACCCGGCCACCAGCACGTAGTGGAAGTGCGCCACCACGAAGTAGGTGCCGTGGTACTGGATGTCGAGCGGCGCCATGGCCAGCATCAGGCCCGTCAGGCCGCCGAACGTGAACACGAACAGGAAGCCGATCGCGAACAGCATCGGGGTTTCGAAGGTCATCGAGCCGCGCCACATCGTCGCGAGCCAGTTGAACACCTTCACACCCGTCGGCACCGCGATCAGCATCGTCGCGTACATGAAGAACAGCTGACCGGTGACCGGCATGCCCGTTGCGAACATGTGGTGCGCCCAGACCATGAACGACAGGATGGCGATCGAAGCCGTCGCGTACACCATCGAGCTATAGCCGAACAGCGTCTTGCGTGCGAACGCCGGGATCACCTGCGACACGATCCCGAACGCCGGCAGAATCATGATGTACACCTCGGGGTGGCCGAAGAACCAGAAGATGTGCTGGTACATCACCGGGTCGCCGCCGCCTGCCGCGTTGAAGAACGACGTGCCGAAGTGGCGGTCGAACAGCACCATCGTGATCGCGCCTGCCAGAACCGGCATCACGGCGATCAGCAGGTACGCCGTGATCAGCCACGTCCATGCGAACATCGGCATCTTCATCAGCGTCATGCCCGGTGCGCGCATGTTCAGGATCGTCACGACGATGTTGATCCCGCCCATGATCGACGATGCGCCCATGATGTGGACCGCGAAGATCGCGAAGTCCATGCCCGGGCCCATCTGCGTCGACAGCGGTGCGTACAGCGTCCAGCCGGCGGCCGTCGCGCCGCCCGGCGCGAAGAACGAACCGACCAGCAGCACGGCCGCGACCGGCAGCAGCCAGAAGCTGAAGTTGTTCATCCGCGCGAATGCCATGTCGGACGCGCCGATCTGCAGCGGAATCATCCAGTTCGCGAAGCCGACGAACGCCGGCATGATCGCGCCGAACACCATGATCAGGCCGTGCATCGTCGTGAGTTCGTTGAAGAACTCCGGACGCATGATCTGCAGGCCCGGCTCGAACAGCTCGGCACGGATGCCGAGGGCCATCACGCCGCCCGACAGGAACATGATGAACGAGAACAGCAGGTACAGCGTACCGATGTCCTTGTGGTTGGTGGCGAACAACCAGCGCCGCCAGCCGTGTGGTGTTTCGTGCGCGTGGTCGTCGTGCGCGTGGTCCGCGACTACGTCGTGCCCGATGCTAGACATGAGAATCTCCTAATGCGAATACGTCGACTAACTCAGCGACACGTCAAGCCGCCGGCCCGATCTCGACTCGCCGGGCTTCCTTCGCGTCAGCCCCGCCCGTGATCGTTTCCGGCTTTTTGAGAATAATGTGGTCTTCCGCCACGCCTGCTGCCTTCAGTGCGTCGCGCACGGCCTGTGCACGATGCTTGGCGAGTTCGGCGTTCGCGTCGGCCGAGCCCGTCTTGTCGGTGAAACCCGACAGCGCGAGCTTCGCGTCCGGATGTGCCTTCGCATAGTCGGCCGCTGCGGCGATCGCCGCCTTCGCGTCGGCCGGCAGCACGCTCTTGCCCGTTTCGAAGTAGATCGTCGACAGCGCGGTCGATGCCGGCGCTGCCGCCGATGCTGCTGCCGACTGATCGGCCGCGCCCGACGCGGCTTGCGCCGGTGCCGAGGCCGCTTCGGCCGGTGCCGCGGCGCCCGCCGTGTCTTCCGGCATCTTGCCGTTGCGCGCGTCAGCGACTTGCTTCGGCTGCAGCAGATCGTTCTTGTGGTTGCCCCACGAGTTGCGCTCGTACGTGACGACCGATGCGATGTCGAGGTCCGACAGCGACGCCCACGACGGCATCGCGCCCTTGCCGTTCAGCACGCGCTCGACGTGGCCGGCGATCGGGCCGTTCACGATCGGGCTGCCGTCCATCGCCGGGAATGCGCCGAGGCCCTTGCCGCTCACCTGGTGGCAGGCCGCGCAGTTCGCCTTGTAGACTTCCTCACCGTGCGCGACGAGTTCGGCCATCGTGTAGACCTTGTTCGGATCGACCGCCGCGCCGGCCAGCTTGGCCTTCTGCGCGGTGACCCACTTCGCGTAGTCGTCGTCCGACAGCACTTCGACGACGACCGGCATGAACGCGTGTTCCTTGCCGCACAGCTCGGTACAGAAGCCGCGGAACGTGCCGACCTTGTCGGCCTTGAACCACGTATCGCGCACGAAGCCGGGGATCGCATCCTGCTTCACGCCGAATGCCGGCACGTACCACGAGTGAACGACGTCGTTCGCGGTCGTGATGATGCGGATCTTCTTGTTCACCGGAACGACGAGCGGGTTGTCGACTTCCTGCAGGTACGTCTCGGTGATCGGCTTCTTGCCCATCACTTCGTCACGCGGCGTGCTGAGCGTCGACAGGAAGCTGATGCCCTCGCCCGGGCCCTTCACGTAGTCGTAGCCCCACTTCCACTGGTAGCCGGTGACCTTGATCGTGAGATCGGCGTTGGTCGTGTCCTTCATCGCGACGACGGCCTTCGTGGCCGGCAGCGCCATCAGCACGACGATGACGAACGGCACGATCGTCCAGATGATTTCGACGGTCGTGCTTTCATGGAAATTGGCGGCCTTGTGGCCTTTGGATTTGCGGTGCGCGAAGATCGAATAGAACATCACGCCGAACACGCCGACGAAGATCACCGTACACAGGATCAGCATCATCGTGTGGAGATCGTAGAGCTCCTCGGCGATCTTCGTGACCGGCGGCTGAAAGTTGATCTCGTTGACGCGGGGGCCGCCCGGGCTATCACCGACCGCCAGAGCAGCGCCGGCAAAGAGCAATCCGCTGCATGCCAGCACGCCCGTGAGGGCTCGCTTGATTGTTTTCATAGCATCCTTACCCAAAATTTCCATTCAAACCCCTCCCCCGTCGCAAGCCGCCGGCCTGTTCCGGCCGGTGCCCGCGCCTCGTCAGCCGCAGCGCCTGAGCGACACGCGCAGTTCGTCGGCGAACTGCGCACGCTTGTGCTGCGCGAGATGCTGCCCGATTACGACGGTCTGCCCGCGCGATACCAGTCGAATCGGATCGCGTGGCGTCGCACCCGGCTCGACCCGCACCCAGCGCGGGTTGAATTCGATCTGCGTGAACCGCTCCGCATCCATCCGCTCGATCACGAGCCGGTGCGGAAACAGCCTGATGCGCTCGTAATCGACCGCATGACGGGCATAGATCGCAAACGCGACGCCTACCGCCAGCAATTCGATTCCGGTGAAGGGCATGACGAGCCAGGCCCCACGCCACATCAGCAATGCCGCGATCACCAGCGAGAAGCTCGCGAGCGACGCGTAAAACAGCACGAACTGGCGCGGCGACACCGAACAATTGCGTTTCATGAGCCAGTCTGCGAGGACCGGTTCACCGTTCGTCGTCTCCGCCAACACCCTCGCTGCTCCCATCGCCGCCTCACGCGAATGGCATGCGATGCATGCCTGCATCGGACTCGTCGCCCCGTATTGCGGGGACCCCGGGACGACAAGCTGACGCATTATAGGCGGGTTCAATGGCATCCACAAGCAAGCGGCTATCGGCCCGCGAGCCAAGCGCCACAAGCTTTCCGGCCGTTTTTCACGTCATTTCGACCCCGCTTTGCGCCGCTAATTTCAGACATAACAAAACCCCTCTTTACCGCTTTACCGATTCTTCGGACGCCCCTTTCCGATATCTTCGATGCGCACGATCCCGTGCCCCTCGGCAGTCGTGCGCGGCACGGCCTTCCACGCGTGGCCGTAGATCACCTCGAACGTGAGCGGAATCGTGCCGTCCGCGCGCCGGCGCGCTTCCAGCGCGTCGCCGAGCGCCGCGCGAAAGCGCCGCGTCGCGCACTGCGGCGCCGCGCGGTCGAACGGATAGGCGCCCCAGCGGCGCACGTCGGCCAGCAGGGAATCGGGTGTCTTGTACGTGACGGTGAGCACTTCCTGGTCCATCACCGGAATCTCGAAGCCGCTCTCGACGAGCATGTCGCCCAGGTCGTGCATGTCGACGAAATCGATCACGCGCGCCGCGGGCGGCGCGATGCCGAGCGCCGCTTCGGCGTCCGCGCAGGCCGCGCGCAGCTCGCGCAACGTGTCGGGGCCGAGCGTGCTGAACATCAGCAGGCCGTTCACGCGCAGCACGCGCTGCCACTCGGGGAACACCGTGTCGGGACGCGAATGCCAGTGCAGCGCGAGATTCGACCAGATCAGGTCGAACGCGCCGGCCGCGAACGGCAGCACCGAGAAGTCGGCGTGCGCGACGCGCGGGCCGCGCTGGCCCAGTGCCCGGCCGAGCGACGCGGGCAGCCAGCGGCGCCAGCTCGTCTGCTCGACCTCGCGTTGCCCCGCCCGCGCGAGCATCGCGCCGGACAGGTCGACGCCGAACACCGGGGCTTCGGGAAAGCGCGCGCGCAGCGCCGGCAGGTCGTCGCCCGCGCCGCAGCCCGCATCGAGCACGGCCGCCGGGCTCACCTTGATGTATTCGAGGCGCTCGTTCATCCGCTGCGCGATCTCGCGCGGCAGGAACGCGACCGCGTCGAACGCGGCGGCGCGGCGATCGAAGATCCGCCGCAAACGCCGGGCGTCATTGGCCGGACGGCCGGTTGAAGTCGAAGCTGGGGACATGTCGGGCACACTTGCGAAGAGCCCGAAGTATACTCGCTCGCCTCGCGGCCTTCAGCGAGACGGGGCCGTCAGGAGTCGTCGCGATGGATCGCCGTTTCGCCCCGCGCCCGATGCGCGTCGTTTTGTCGCAGGCTCGCGCGCTGGCCGTGCGCGTCGTCGCGCTCGCGTTGCCGAATCGGTGCGCACTGTGCGGCAATTTGTCACACGCCGTGATTTGCAGCGCCTGCGACACCGCGTACTGGAATGAAGCGCGACTGCGCTGCGACGTCTGCGCGGTGCCGCTCGGCATCGGGCGGCCACGGCCGCGCGGAACCCGTGGCCGGCACGCCGGCGCCGCGGCA
>NZ_VWWG01000143.1:0-16075 GCF_011753085.1 Burkholderia sp. Tr-862 | reverse complement strand
TGCGCGGGACGTGCAACGCATCCGTGCCGAAGGTGACGCATGCCATCGCGCGCATCGTTGCCAAGCGCTACAGCGACGCCGCAATTGAGCAAATTGAGAATCGACAATGAAGTCTGCGCAGTGTTTGCTGGTCAGCTACCTGACCCGCGCGGCGGTCGAACGCCGCCAGATCGATCCGCACGCCGCAGGCAGCGGGCCGGTCGGGCACATGGGCTTCTTCCGCAGCCGGCCCGGCGCCGTGCTGTGGCCCGCGGTCGCCGACTGGCTCGCGCAGGCGCTCGACGCGCCGCGCGATGCGGGCCGCCCGTCCCTTTCCATTGCTGCCGGGAACCCAGCTTGAGCGAAGACCGTCGACTGTTTTTCCTGTTGAACATCGGCCAGCGGCGCGTGCAGCGCTGGGTCGACCGCACGGCCGAGACCGAAGCGCGCGCCAGTGCCGCGCAGGCCGGCGTGCTGTTCTGCCTCGCGAAGCAGGACGGTGCGCTGATCGGTGAAGTCGGCGCGGCGCTGCAACTGGCGCCGTCGGCGATGACGGGGCTCGCCGACCGGATGGCGAAGGCTGGCCTGCTCGCGCGTCACGCCGATTCGGACGACGGGCGCGCCACGCGCCTGTTCCTGACCGACGAAGGTCACGCGGTGCTCAAGCGTGCGCGCGTGTTGCTGCGCGAGTTGAACGGCAAGCTGTGCGACGGGTTTTCCGACGTGGAACTCGACGTCGTTGCGCGCTGGCTGCACGCATTGCAGGACCGTTTTCCAGCGGAGCGCTGAACGGCACGCACAACGCGTCACCTCAGCCACTTCAGTCGCAACACGCAGCACCGCATCAATACGACGCGGCTCGAACGTCGCGATCGAAAGCGATTGCGATTCGCATTTTCGATTCGTTTTCCGCGCCTGCGCGGCGGCAAATTTTGCGTTGCCGCAACGCGCCGCTTCGGCAACGCTTTCCGGCTACGCTCTGTTACAAAAAATTGCCTCCCGCGCCGCATGGGGATCGCCTACATTGCAATCCACTTCGCTGTATTCGCCGTATGCACCGACTGGCCTTCCCGTCGGGTCCGCATTGCAGGCTCTGCCCGACAAGTAATGAAAACGAAGAGGAGTCTTAACCGACGTGCTGGCGGCATCCAGCACACGCGGATTGCGATGACCGAAACGGCTTCCTGAACGACCCGACCCGACGCGTTGCACGGCACCCTTTGTCGCCGCGTACCGATGCGCGTTGCGTCGCCGTGCCGTGCCCGGCCATCGCCGCCGCATGTCAACGAGGAGTAGTCCATGCGACGCACGATCGTGTCCCACTCGCTTGTCACCCGCCTGTCCGCCGTGATGGCGATGGCCGCCGCCGCGGCGGCGCACGCCGAACCCGTGGTCGTGTCCGGCCCGAGTCCATTCGCCGCCTGCACCATCGGCGGCCCCGGCACGAACTACGTGAACGCCGAGGTCGAACCGTGGCTTTCGGTCAATCCCGCGAACCCGACCAACATGATCGCCGTGTGGCAGCAGGACCGCTGGTCGAACGGCGGCGCCCACGGGCTCGTCGCCGGCTACACGTTCGACGGCGGCGCGACCTGGGCGCGCACGCCGCAGCCGTTCAGCGCATGCGCACCGGGTGGGCTCAAGTACGAGCGCGCGTCCGATCCCTGGGTGTCGTTCGGGCCGGACGGCACTGCATACTCGGTGTCGATCTCGTTCAACCAGTCGAACAACAGCAATGCGGTCGGGGCTTCGGTGTCGACCGACGGCGGCCAGACATGGAGCAGCCCGGCCGTACTGATTGCGAACGACGAGCCGACGACGCAGTTCTTCAACGACAAGGAATCGGTGACGGCGAACCCGGTGAAGGCCGGCACCGCCTATGCCGTGTGGGACCGCCTCGAGCTGCCGAACGGCAACCCGTACGCGAACCTGCACACGGCGGCATACCGCGGGCCGACGCTGTTCTCGAAGACGGTCGACGGCGGCAAGACGTGGAGCAAAGCGAAGGTCATCGTCCACGTGCCGTCGCGTCAGCAGACGATCGGCAACCAGATCGTCGTCGATCCGAAAACGGGCACGCTCTACAACTTCTTCGACCTGATCCAGCCGCCGTTCAGCAAGGCCGCCGGCAAGGTCGCGTTCATCAAGTCGACCGACGACGGCGCGACCTGGACGAAACCGCAGGTGATCGCCGGACTGCAGACGGTCGGCGTGACCGATCCGAACACCGGCGAACCGGTGCGCACCGGCGACATCATTCCGGAGCCCGCGATCGATCCCGCATCGGGGCAACTCTACGTCGTCTGGCAGGACAGCCGCTTCAACGGCGGCAAGTACGACGAGATCGCGGTGTCGACGTCGAAGGACGGTGGCGCGAGCTGGAGTGCGCCGCAGCAGTTGAACACGCCGACCGGGCGCCCCGCGTTCAATCCGTCGGTGCGCGTCGACAATGCGGGCGCCGTCATGGTGACCTACTACGACTTCCGCGATCTGCAGGCCGGCAACACGACCACGCTGCCGACCGGGTTCTGGCGCAAGATCTCGCATGACGGCGGCACCACGTTCGCCGACGAGCGGCGCGTCGGCGGCCCGTTCGACATGAGGCTCGCGCCGAACGCGGAGGGCTTCTTCATCGGCGATTACCAGGGGCTCGACGTGCTGCCGTCGTCGTCGTTCCATCCGCTGTTCGTCCAGACCACGGGCAACCTGACGAACCGTACCGACGTGTTCTTCGCGCCGTGATGCGCGCGTGAGCGCAGCGCTGCCGCGACATCGCCCGTCGCGGCAGCGTGCCATCGGCGTCAGTCCAAAACCCGCCGTCCGTCACGTTCGACCTCGTCCCTCTTCGTCGCCCGCCTTCCGCTGCGACTGCCGTTTTACCCATCCGACAGAAATCCTGCACCCCGCTTCGATCCGCTTGGATTTCGAGATGATATAACATATCATTTCGCGATCTCGTCCGCCTGAAACCGTTTCATCCGGGTGGCCGGGCTACGCGAGTCATGTGCACACGGGTCATAGCTGGGTCATTGCGCGCCGTAGACGCAACAATATATCGTATCCAGTTGTGACCCGCATGGCCTGCTTTTCGATCCGCTCCAACTCATTCCAACCGATCCCAACCGATTCACCGACCATGCGCGACCTCCCTCGTCTACCGCTTCGCCCGCTCTCGCCCGTTTCGCTGATGCTGCTTGCCGCCGTCGCGCACGCGCAGGCCGATACGGCCGCCCCGCCAACACCAACGCCGACGCAGGCCACGCCGCTCGCGCCGATCTTCGTGACCGCGAACCCGCTGGGCGACACCCAGTTGATCGCACCGACCGCGCAACTGTCCGGCGACGCGCTGACGCGCCGCCAGGCCGATTCGCTCGGCGAGACGCTCAACGGCCTGCCCGGCGTGTCGACCACCACCTACGGGCCGATGGTCGGCCGTCCGATCATCCGCGGGATGGACGGCGACCGGATCCGGCTGCTGCAGAACGGCGTCGCCGCCTACGACGCATCGTCGCTGTCGTACGACCACGCGGTGCCGGAGGACCCGCTGTCGATCGAGCGCGTCGAGATCGTGCGCGGACCGGCCGCGCTGCTGTACGGCGGCAACGCGGTGGGCGGCGTCGTCAACACGATCGACAACCGGATTCCGCGCGAGGCGATCGAAGGCGTGACGGGTGCGCTGGATGCACGCTACGGCGGCGCGAACTCGGTGCGCGCGGGCGCCGCGCAGGTCGAAGGCGGCAACGGCCGCTTCGCGTTCCATGTCGACGCATTCGACCGCGAGGCCAGCAAGCTGCGGATTCCCGGCTATGCGCGCAGCAGCGCGCAACGCGCGATCGACGGCCCCGACACGCCGCAGCCGTACGGCAACGTCCCGAACAGCGACGGCCGCGTGCACGGCGGCGCCGCCGGCGCGTCGTACACGTGGGCCGACGGTTTCGCGGGCCTGTCGTACAGCGGCTACGAATCGAACTACGGTTCCGTCGCCGAGGACGACGTGCGCCTGCGGATGCGCCAGGAACGGCTCGCGCTCGCGTCCGAGGTGCGCAACCTGAGCGGCCCGTTCACGAAGCTGAAGTTCGACTTCGCGTACACCGACTATCGCCACAAGGAAGTCGACAACGGCGAGACGGCGACCACCTTTCGCAACCGCGGCTACGAAGCGCGCATTGAGGCGCGGCATCGCAAAATCGGCCCGTTCGAAGGCGCGATCGGCGTGCAGTTCGGCCGGAACACGTTCTCGGCGCTCGGCGACGAAATGCTCGTGCCGTCCACGCGCACGAACAGCGTCGCGCTGTTCGGCCTCGAGGAATGGCAGGTCGACCCCGCGCTGAAGCTGAGCCTCGGCGGGCGCTTCGAGCACGTGAAGGTCGATCCCGATCCGGCCGGCGTGGAGAAATTCGCGGGCGCGCAGCCGCGCGACTTCAATGCCGGCAGCGTATCGGCCGGCGCCCTCTTCTCGCTGACGCCGGTGTGGTCGGTCGCGGCGAACGTCGCCTACACGGAACGCGCGCCGACCTTCTATGAGCTGTACTCGAACGGCCCGCACGACGCGACCGGCCAGTTCCTGATCGGCAATCCGAACGCGTCGAAGGAAAAGGCCGTGTCGACCGACCTGTCGCTGCGCTATGCGAGCGGCCCGAACCGCGGCAGCGTCGGTGTGTTCTACAACCGCTTCTCGAACTACCTGACCGAGTACAACACGGGCCGCGTCGTGGACGACGACGGCGAACCGGTCGCACCCGGCGCCGATGGCTCGCTCAACGAAGCGATCTATCGCGGCGTGCGCGCCGAATTCTACGGCGTCGAACTCGACGGCAAGTGGCGCGCGTTCTCGCGGCGCGGCCATACGGTCGACCTGGAACTGACCGCCGACTACACGCATGCGCGCAACGTCGACACCGGCCAGCCGCTGCCGCGCATCGCGCCGCTGCGCGCGACGCTCGCGGCCGACTACGGTTACGGCCCGTTCGGCGCGCGCGCGCAGGTCACGCATGCGTGGTCGCAGCACCGCGTGCCCGACAACGATTTCCCGACGGACGGCTATACGTCGCTCGGCGTGATGCTCACGTACAAGTTCCGTGTCGCCGCGACGCACTGGCTCGCGTACCTGCGCGGCGACAACCTGACGAACCAGGAGATCCGCTATGCGACCTCGGTCGTGCGCGGCTTCGCCCCGCAGGGCGGCCGCAGCGTGATGGCTGGCTTGCGCACGACGTTCTGATCGCCGGACGGCCCGCGGCGCTGGCTGCGGGCTTTTCGATCGGGCCCGTCGCGCTGAATATCGGCGGGCTCGCGCAGGCCGGCAAGCAGGCGGATGCGACCGCCGCGATCGACAACCGGCCTTCCGTTGCTCGCGCAACTGGTTCGCCGAACCGATGCGTATGCAACCTATGCGCACGAGCGCGAAATCGCGACCGCACGGGCATTCGCGGTTCGCTATGCGACCGAGCGCAACCTGACGCTCGCCTCCGCCTGATCGCGGTCGCGGTGGGCGGCAGCCTGTGGCTGACCCGCAAGATCACGGAGCCGATCGTCGCATCGATTCAGACGATTCACGAAGGTTCCGCGCTCGCGTGCGAAGCCGGCAAGACGATGTCGGACGTGATGCAGGCCAGCGCTCGCGTCACCGACATCATGGGTGACGTCGCGGCGGCATGGGCCGCACAAAATCGCGGCATCGAGCAGGTGAACCCGACGATCCGCTGCGTCCGCTATCTCCCTTCCCCGCCCTCCGCTTCCCGTTGCGCACACGGCCTCCGCCGCGCTGCGCAATTTCCGGTCCCGCCCTCCGAATGCACGCAACGACGCGCATCGCGCCGGATGCGCGGCCCCCTTGATCTCGGTCATGCACTTTTAAATCAGCCGAATGACGAGTATCCTAAAAAAGCACTCCACGTTCGAACGGCGAATCGCGTGCCCTGATTCCGTCCGTTCGTATCGCGGCCCCATCGCGCTTCGCGTCGATGGCGGCGTCCGCCTCACGCCCTGGCCGCACGAACCTTCCCAAACTATTCGCAGGAGAGCTGGTGAGCCGACTCGTCGTCGTATCCAATCGCATCGCAGATCCCCGTAAAGCCGCGGCCGGCGGGCTGGCCGTGGCCGTGAAAGACAGCCTGCAGGAATCCGGCGGCGTCTGGTTCGGATGGAGCGGCAGGCTGCGCGGTGAAGACGAACGTACCGCCCAGGGCGACGACGTGCAGATCCAGAACGTCGGCGGCATCCAGCTCGCGACGATCGATCTCGATCCGCAGGATTACGACGCGTACTATCTCGGCTACTCGAACAACGTGCTGTGGCCGGTGTTCCACTACCGGCTCGATCTCGCGCAGTTCGACCGGCGCTTCGCGGACGGCTACCGGCGCGTGAATCAGTTGTTCGCGCGCAAGCTGAGCACGCTGCTGCGTCCCGACGACACCATCTGGGTCCACGACTACCAGCTGATTCCACTCGCCGCCGAGCTGCGCGCAATGGGCTGCAGGAATCCGATCGGCTTCTTCCTGCACATTCCGATGCCGCCGCCGCCGATCATGGCCGCGATTCCGGAGCACGAGTGGCTGATGCGCTCGCTGTTCGCGTACGACCTCGTCGGTTTCCAGACCGAATCGGACCTGCTGCACTTCGAGCACTACGTCGAGGCGGAAGCCGGTGCCGCACGGCTGCCGGACGGCCGCCTGCATGCGTTCGGCCGCACGCTGTCGGCCGGTGCGTTCCCGATCGGCATCAACGTCGACGAATTCGCGGCGCTCGCGGAGAATCGCGACGGCATCGACATGTTCGAGCGGATGCGCGACGAGTATTCGCGCCGCCAGTTGCTGGTCGGCGTCGACCGGCTCGACTACACGAAGGGGCTGCCGCAACGCGTGCATGCGTTCCGTCAGCTGCTCGAACAGTATCCGGAGAACCGCGATCGCGCGACGCTGATCCAGATCGCCGCGCCAAGCCGCGAGGATCTCGGTGCCTACGACGACCTGCGGCGCGAGATGGACAGCCTGTGCGGCGCGATCAACGGCGACTACGGCGAACTCGAATGGATGCCGATGCGCTACATCCACCGCACGGTCGCGCGCAAGCGCCTGCCGGGCCTCTATCGCGCGAGCCGCGTCGCACTCGTCACGCCGCTGCGCGACGGGATGAACCTGGTCGCGAAGGAGTTTCTCGCCGCCCAGGACGAAGCCGACCCAGGCGTGCTCGTGCTGTCGCGATTCGCGGGCGCCGCCGAGCAGCTGAAGCCCGCGCTGCTCGTGAATCCTTACGACACCCAGGGCACCGCGCAGGCGATCCAGCGCGCGCTCACGATGCCGATCGAGGAACGCCGCCAGCGTCACGACGCGCTGATGGCGATCGTGCGCAAGACCGACGTGCACTGGTGGCGCACGCGCTTTCTCGACGCGCTCACCGAAGCCGCGGAAGTCGCCGCCGCGACCGCGTCCTGACGCACGCATACACATCGATTGTGTCGCGGTCGAGCGCCGCAGCGCTCACCTTCTGCACCGCCACCGAAATTGCAATGCGTTCGCCCGCACGCCAACTGCGCGAGCGATCCGTGCTTCAACGCTCGGGTTCGCGCGGCGGGCCGCATGCGACGAAATCGTGCTCGGCCGCCGACGCCTGCTCCGGCGCATTCACGCCCGCGCACGGCCCGCGATCGGTCATGGAAGGTTCGGACGCAGGCACCTCGCGTCCGTCGATCAGTGCCTGCAACGCATCGCGTTCCAGCACCTCGCACGCGAGCAGCCGTTGCGCGATCCGCTCGAGCGCCTCGCGACGTTCGCCGAGCGTCGCCGCGACGCGCGCATGCGCATCGGTCAGCAGCATATGCACCTCGTCGTCGATCACCCGTGCGGTGTGCTCGCTGCAGCGGCCGTCGCTCGCATGCCATGCGCCCGGTATGCCACTGCGCGTTTCGCCGTCGTCGAAACTCACCAGGCCGATCTTCTCGCTCATCCCGTACTGCATGACCATGTGGCGCGCCATCGCGGTCGCGCGTTCGAGATCGTTCTGCGCACCCGTCGACACATCGCCGAACACGAGTTCTTCCGCGACGCGGCCGCCGAGCAGCGCATCGATGCGATCGAGCAGCTCGCTGCGCCGCAGAACGTAGCGATCCTCGGTCGGCACCTGCTGCGTGTAGCCGAGCGCGGCCACGCCGCGCGGAATGATCGAAACTTTCTTCACCGGGTCGCAATACGCGCGGCTTTCCGCGACGAGCGCGTGGCCCGCCTCGTGATACGCGATCGTCAGCTTTTCCTGCGCGTTCATCACGCGGCTCTTGCGCTCGAGGCCCGTCATCGCGCGATCGATCGCTTCGTCGAAATCGTCCATCCCGATCGCCGGCTTGCCGAGGTCGGCCGCATGCAGCGCGGCCTCGTTGACGACGTTCGCGAGATCGGCGCCGACGAAACCCGGCGTGCGCGATGCGAGTTCGCCGAGGTCGACTTCGGCCGCGAGCTTCACGCGCTTCACGTGCACGCCGAGGATCTGGCGGCGGCCGTTCACGTCGGGCCGGTCGATCGCGATGTGACGGTCGAAGCGGCCCGGGCGCAGCAGCGCCGGATCGAGAATCTCCGGTCGGTTGGTCGCGGCCATGATGATCACGCCCGAGCCGGCCTGGAAGCCGTCCATCTCGACGAGCAGCTGATTGAGCGTCTGCTCGCGCTCGTCGTTGCCCGACATCGGGCCGACGCCGCGCACCTTGCCGAGCGCATCGAGCTCGTCGACGAACACGATGCACGGCGCCTTCTGCTGCGCCTGCTCGAACAGGTCGCGCACGCGCGCGGCGCCCACGCCGACGAACATCTCGACGAACGCCGAACCGCTGATCGAGAAGAACGGCACGGCCGCCTCGCCGGCCACCGCGCGCGCGAGCAGCGTCTTGCCGGTGCCGGGCGCGCCGACGACGAGCACGCCCTTCGGGATCTTGCCGCCGAGCCGCTGGTAGCGGTCGGGGTTGCGCAGGAACGCGACGAGCTGCTGCAACTCGGCCTTCGCTTCGTCGATGCCCGCGATGTCGTCGAACGTGATGCCGGTTTCCTGCTGCACGTATACGCGTGCGCGGCTCTTGCCCATCCCGGTGAAGTCCTGCAGCCCGCCGCGCTTGCGCAGCATCAGGTTCCAGACGAACACGAACGCCACGAGCGGCACCAGCCACGACGCGAGCGACGTGATCCAGCCGGTGTCGGACGCGCCGTGAAAGCGGATGCCGGCCGCGCTCAGCGCGTCGATCAGCTGCGGATCGGTCACGCGGTTGGTGGCGAAGCGCGGCGGCGTGCCACCCGACTTCACGGCCGCGACTTCGGATGCCGGCAGCATCGCGCCGGCCTGCGGCATCTTCAGCGTGCCCACGATCGACGTCGAACCGATCTCGAGATCGTCGACGAGCCGCGCGGCGACGAGCCGGTGGAAATCGCTGTACGCGATCATCGTCGCCTCCGGGCGCAGCATCAGCAACTGCGCGGCGAACAGCACGAAGAAGCCCGCCGCGATCAGTAATCCTGCGTAGTCGAATTTCTTGTCCATGGCATCGGGCCGGCCGGTCGCGCCGTGCGGCGCGCGCTTACGCGTACCCGCGCCCCGCCGGCGCGCGGCATCGGCAGCCACGCGCTCACGGACCGCATCCGCGCCATCGTCGCCTCGTTTCGTCGCATGAAAGACACCACGAACGCGCCACATGGCGCCGTTCGTGCGGACATCGCGCCGCAACGCACCGTCCGTGATTTCAGTCTAGTTCGCGCGCAGGCGTCTCGCATCGTCCGACAAACGCCTTTCATCGACGCCGCCCGCCGCGTTATAGTCGCGTTCGTGACATTTGTGTGACAGTTGGCCTCGCCCTGCGCATCACGCCGCCGGGCGCGACGCCGGCTGTTGCGTCCCGTCCCGCGTCGCGGCAGCCTGTGCGACGCTGCCGCGCATCGAACGACAACCGCCCATTCGAGGAGCACACGACGTGAACGACACCCCCGATCGCCCCGACGACCTTCCCGTTGATCCCGACCGCCGCCGCATGCTCGGCGGCCTCGCCGCACTCGGCGCAGGCGTCGCGCTCGGCGGCTGCGAGACCACGCCGGGCAGCGCGCCGCGCTCCGCCGCCGACCTGCGGATCGACGACGCGCTGCGCCGGCAGGTGCGCCACATCGTCGTGATCTATGCGGAGAACCGCAGCTTCTCGAACCTTTACGGCGACTTCCCCGGCGTGCGCCATCCGCTGAGCGAGGTGCGGCCCGAGGACGCGCGGCAGCTCGATCGCGACGGCAAGACGCCGCTGCCGGTGCTGCCGAAGATCTGGGGCGGGCTCGTGCCGCGGGCGCAGGAAGTGGACGGCAAGCGCTACGCGATCGCCGAGCGCGACATCGACAAGCTGCCGAACGCGCCGTTCCGGATCGCCGATGCGCAAGGCAAGCCGCTGCCCAACGGCGTGATCACGCGCGACCTGTGGCACCGCTTCTACCAGAACCAGATGCAGATCGCCGCGGGCCGCAACGACCAGTTCGCCGCGTGGGCCGACTCGGGCGGCCTCGTGATGGGCCACTACCGCAATTCCGCCGACACACTGCGGCTGTGGAACCTCGCGCGGCAATACACGCTGTGCGACAACTTCTTCATGGCGGCCTTCGGCGGCTCGTGGCTGAATCACATGTTCCTGATTTCCGCGCAGCCGCCGATCTATCCGGACGCACACAAGCATCCGCACGCGGCCAAGCTGCTGTCGAAGGTCGACGGCGACGATCCGGCCGGCACGCGGTTGACGCTCGCCGCCGATTCGCCGGCGTCCGCGCTCGACGGCCCGCCGAAGTTCGCGGTCGACGGCCCGCTGACGCCCGACGGCTATGGCGTCAACACGATGGCGCCGCCGTATCAGCCGAGCTACGTGCCGCCGGCCGATCCGGGTAACGCCGCGTATGCGGATCCGGCCGACCATCGCGTGATCCCGCCGCAAGGCCATGCGACGATCGGCGACCGCCTGTCGGAAAAGAACGTCGACTGGGCGTGGTACAGCGGCGCGTGGCAGTACGCGCTCGAGCACCGCGACACGGGCATGGTTCCCGATTTCCAGTACCACCACCAGCCGTTCAACTACTTCGCGAACTACGCGCCGGGCACCGACGCGCGCCGCAAGCACCTGCGCGACGCCGGAGTCGGCGACGAGCCGTCGACCAACCGCTTCATCGCCGACATCGACGCGGGCCGCCTGCCGGCCGTCACGTTCTACAAGCCGCAGGGCAACCTGAACATGCACGCGGGCTATGCGGACGTCGAATCGGGCGATCGTCACATCGCGAACGTGATCGAGCACATCCGGCGCGGCCCGCAATGGGCGAACACCGTGATCGTGATGACGCACGACGAGAACGGCGGCTGGTGGGATCACGTCGCGCCGCCGGTCGGCGATCGCTGGGGCCCCGGCTCGCGGATTCCGGCGCTCGTGATCTCGCCGTTCGCGAAGAAGGGCTACGTCGATCACACGATGTACGACACGAACTCGATCCTGCGCTTCATCAGCCGCGTGCACGGGCTCGCGCCGCTCGACGGCGTCGCCGCGCGCGACAAGGCGTTCGCGTCGCGCGGCGCCACGCCGCCGGGCGACCTGACGAACGCGCTCGATCTCGCCTGACGATCCACCGACGTCCCTGATACGACGACGCCCCGGTGCAACACGGTTGCCCGGGGCGTCGTCGTTTTACTCGCCATGCTAGGCGGCGCTGCGCAACGCCTCGCTCGCCGAACGCGCGGCGTGACGGCCGGCCTGCCGGCCGAAGAAGGTCGCGTCGGCCAGCGACAGTCCCGAGCTGTACCCGGCGCCCCAGCGCGGCAGCCCGCAGGTCGTGCGGCCGGCCGCATAGAGGCCCGCCACCGGCGCGCGCGCCGCATCCAGCACCTGCCCGGTCGGCAGCGTATCGAGCCCGCCCAGCGTGAAATGCGGGTAGAACGCGTAGTCGATCCGGCAATCGAGCGCGACGAACGGCGGCTCGATCAACGGCCTCAGCCACTTCTTCGCCTTGTGGAACAGCGGATCGACGCCTTCGGCCGCGTGGCGGTTGTAGACGTCGACGGTTGCCGTCAGCGTGCCGGCCGGCATCCGCAGGTCGCGCTCGACTTCCTCCCATGTCTCGCCGGCCGCCGCGATGCCGATCCGCGCGATCTCGGGCGGCGCCTGGTAGCTCGCCTGATCGACCAGCAGGTAGATCCGGTCGTCGGCCTGGTGGAACGCGTGATGGCCGGTGCGGCCGTGATAGCCGTCCTCGTTGATGAAGCGCTGGCCGTGCGCGTTGACGAAAATTCCGTAGATCAGCGATTCGGGCGCGTAGAACGGCAGGCTGACGAAGCCCTGGTCCATGTGGATCGCGGCGCCGCCCGCGCTCTGGCCGAGCAGGATGCCCGAGCCGTCGTCGCCGGGGCTGCCGATCGGTTCGTCCGAGCGCAGGAACTGCGGCGCATGCTTGCGCACCATGTCGCGGTTCATCGCGAAGCCGCCGGCACACAGGATCACCGCGCGGCGCGCCCGCACACATGCCGTCTCGCCGTACGCGCGCAGCACGACGCCGCACACCGCGCCCGCATCGTCGACGATCAGCGCGTGCGCGCGCGTGTCGTAGCGCGTCGATACGCCGAGTGCCTGCACGCGCCCGGCCAGCACGCGCATCAGCATCTGCCCGCCGCCCCAGCCCGGCCATTGCGGCGTGTGGCCGCGCGGACACGGCGTCGCGGCCTCGCTGAACGGCCAGGCCTCCTCGCTGCCCGACCAGATCAGGCAGTCGTCGGTTTCCGGTTCGACGATCCGCTCGGCGATGAACGTGTTCTTGTACGTGAGGCCCTGCGCGACGAGCCAGTCGTGATGCGCGAGGCTCTCGTTCGCATAGAGGCGCACCTTCGCTTCGTCCGCGTCGCGGCCGCCCGCGAGCATCAGGTAGCGGTACAGGTCCTCGGTGTCGTCGCTGAAGCCGGCCAGCCGCTGGGCGGGGGTGCCGCCGCTGCCGCCGAGGTAGATCTCGCCGCCGGACAGCGCGCTCGTGCCGCCGTAGCTCGACGCGCGCTCGACGATCAGCGTGTCGGCGCCGGCGCTCGCGGCTTCGATCGCCGCGCACGCACCGGCCGCGCCGAAGCCGACGATCACGACGTCGTGTTCCGCGTCCCAGCGAGGCACGTCGCGAACGTTCAGGGGGCGGGTCAGGGAGTATTCGGATGACATGGGCAATGGATCGATTGGCGCGGCGCGCGGCCGCGCCGGCGTTACATGCCGCGCAACGCGGCGAAACCGAAGTGCGAAGGATCGATCGGCACGCAACCGATCGGCAGGCCGCTCTGGTCGACCGAGCGGCATTGCAGGATGCCGGCCGCATACGGCGGCGACGGGACCTGTTCGGCTCCGTATCGCGCCATCGCCATGGCCGCGAACGTGCCCATCGCCAGTACGCACAGCTTGCGAGTCGTCAGTCTCATGATCGTCGTCCCCTCCGGTTGACCGCTGTCGCGGTTCGTGTCCGGCGCACCAGCCTCAGGCAAACAGGCAACCGCACCGGATGACTGCACGGTAGCCAGCGCCGGGCCGGCGGCCATCGTCCATTTCGACTAGGGGCAAACGCGAAGCCTGTGTCGCGCGGCGTGCCGCGTTGCAACATCGCAGCGTGGCCGGGTCGGCGGGACAGCGCCGGAACCCCTGTCGTGATGGGTCGGTTCATCGTCCGACGAATGCCATGCACGCTCCGATGCATCGCAGCATCGGACGATGCGTCGTCGGCGATCCCGGTGTTTTCCCCGATCCTTACCCTGCTCCGTATGGACGATGAGGATCGATCGGTCCGATGCGAACCTGCGCGTCGACGTCGCACTGCCGCCGCGTCCGTGCTCGCGGCGCGGCCGGGTCTTTCCGTTCACTCACGGGAGTACGCATGACCGATTCGAATCCCCGCCACGCGCTGTACGAGCTTGCCTGCCGTTACGCGCAAGCCGTCGACCGGCGCGACTGGCCGCGCCTCGCCACCCTCTTCACCGCCGACGCGCAGCTCGACGGCCCCGGTTTCCGCTTCGACGACCGCGACGCGATCGTCGCCGGTATGCGCGTGATCGAACGCTACGAGACCACCCAGCATCACGTGCACAACCAGCTCGTCACGCTCGACGGCGGCAAGGCCGACGTCGAGACCTACGGCGTCGCGTGCCACGTGTACGTGCGCGACGGCGTGACGCGCAAGCTCGACTGGGGGCTACGCTATCGCGACCGCTGCGTGTTCGACGGCGGCACGTGGCGCTTCGCCGCGCGCACGCTGCATGTCGACTGGTCGCAAGACCTGCCGCTGGAGGGCTGAACGATGCGCTCGTCCCTTCCCCTCGCCGGCCGCACCGCGCTCGTCACCGGCGGCGCCGGCGGCATCGGCGCGGCATGCGCACAGGCACTCGCCGCCGATGGCGCAGCCGTCGTGCTGATGGGCCGCCGCCCCGACGCGCTCGAACGCACGCAGCAGCGCCTGACCGATGCGGTGCCCGGCAGCCGCGTCGCGATCCACGCCGGCGACGCGTGCGACGACGGCGACCTGCAGGCCGCGCTGGACACCGCGTGGGCGCTCGACGGTCGCCTCGACATCGTCGTGCCGACCGTCGGCGGCGCCGGGTTCCGGCCGCTGCTGATGCATGACGCCGCCAGCTTCCGTGCGGAAATCGACCTGAACCTGCACAGCGCGTTCACCGCGATCCGCCACGCCGCGCCGCGGCTCGCCGACAGCGGCGGCGGCGCGATCGTCTGCATCTCGTCGACGGCCGCGCAGATCAACTTCCGCTGGCTGAGCGCGTACTGCACCGCCAAGGCCGCGCTCGAGGCGCTGGTGCGCGGCGCGGCCGAGGAACTGGCCGGCGCGAAGATCCGCGTGAACGCGGTGCGGCCAGGCCTCACGCGCTCGGAAGCCACCGCGCCGATGTTCGACAACCGCGCGCTGGTCGACCGCTTCCTCGAACAGATTCCGCTCGGCACGCTCGGCGAACCGGAAGCGATCGCGCATGCGGTGCGCTATCTCGCCGGCCCCGAGTCGGGCTGGGTCACCGGCCAGAGCTTCGCGGTCGACGGCGGCCACGAGCTGCGCACCAACCCGCGCGTCGACGACACGATCGCGCAAATCTACGGCGCGGCCGCGCTCGACGCGGTCAAGGCCGGTCGGGCGCCGGGCGCCGCATGAGCGGCCGCCTTCTTTCAACCCCAACGGAAAACCACGAACATGAATCGAGTCGCAAACAAGGTCGCGCTGATCACCGGCGCGGCGAGCGGCGTCGGCCGCGCGGATGCGTTGCTGCTGGCCGCCGAGGGCGCGCGTGTCGTGCTGACCGACATCGACGAGGACGCGGGCCGCGCGCTCGCGCGCGAGATCGGCGACGCGGCGCTGTTCGTGCATCAGGACATCGCCGACGAGGACGGCTGGCGGCATGCGATCGCGTCGACGCTCGAGCGCTTCGGCCGCCTCGACGTGCTGGTCAACAATGCGGCGATCTGCCCGGTCGGCTCGATCGAGGACACGAGCCTCGACACCTGGCGGCGCGTGCTGCGCGTCAATGCGGACGGCTATTTTCTCGGCTGCAAGCACGCGATCGGCGCGATGAAGAACAACGACACGCCGGGCTCGATCGTGATGATGTCGTCGGTCGCCGCGCTCGGCGGCCTTCCGATGATGTGCGCGTACACCGGCTCGAAAGGCGCGGTCACGGCGCTCGCGCGCAGCGTCGCCGTGCACTGCAAGCGCAGCGGCTACCGGATCCGCTGCAACTCGATCCATCCGGACGGCATCTGGACGCCGATGACGCAGGCGCTGATGCCCGGCCTCGATCCGGCCGAGCTTGGTATCGGCAACGATCCGATGGCCCGCATGTGCGATCCGCAGGACGTCGCGAATCTCGTGCTGTTCCTTGCGTCCGACGAATCGCGCTTCGTGAACGGCGCGGAGCTGCGGATCGACAACGCGCAACTCGTTTCGTCGCTGTGACGCCGCTCGCGGCTTTCCCGTTCCAAGGAGTGTTCCGATGATTTCATTTAACGGCAAGACCGTGCTGATCACCGGCGGCGGTGCAGGCATCGGCCGTGCGTGCGCGGAGGCGTTCGGCGCGGCAGGCGCGCGCGTCA
>NZ_VWWG01000142.1:0-16288 GCF_011753085.1 Burkholderia sp. Tr-862 | reverse complement strand
CAGGCCGATTATCACCGCGCGCCCGATGCGCCGCGAGGAGGCTCGCCCGCAGCGCATCGGGCGCGCGGTGATAATCGGCCTGCCGCACGGCCCGCCCCAGCACGACGATCCGCTCGCGTTCGCGGCGGCACGCATCGCACCCCTCGACATGCCGCTGGACGCGCAACGCATCGGGCGCCGACAGCTCGCGGTCGACGTCCGCGTCCAGCAATGCTCGCGTTTCGTTACAGTCCATCGATCGCCTCCGATGCGGTTCCGCTTGCCGACGCACATCCCGGCGCGGGTTCGGATGGGGGCACCTGCGTGCCGCCCAGCAGCGCGGCAAGCCGGCGCCGGCCGCGCGAGAGCCGCGACATCACCGTGCCCACCGGCACGTCGGCGATCGCCGCGATCTCGCGGTAGCTCAAATCCTCCATCTCGCGCAGCACCAGCACCTCGCGGTATTCGGGCGGCAGCTTCGCGAGCGCCGCGTTCACGAGCCGCACGTTCTCGCCGCGCAGCAGCTGCGCGAGCGGATCCCCCGGCGCCGGCTGCCAGTCGTCGGGCACCTCCGTGTCGTCGAGCGTGTCGGGCAGTGCAACCTCGTGCGCGTGGGTGCGGCGGCGCCACTCCGTGTACCAGGTGTGGCGCACGATCGTCAGCAGCCACGGCCGAGCGTTGTCGCCGCGGCACGAGTCGACGAAGCGCAGCGCGCGCATGCACGCGTCCTGGACGACGTCGTCCGCGTCGCCCGGGTTGCCGCTCAGCCAGCGGGCGAGGTTGTACGCGGCGTCGAGATGCGGCAGCACGAGCGCGCGAAACCGCTCGCCGCGCGCGAGCGCGTCGTCCTCTGCCCGTTCGTCGACCGCCTGTCCGGCTTGCCCCACATGGCCTCCCTGGTCCCGGCGGCCGAAGCCGCGCTCGTCTCGCGTCCGTGCTCGCGCCCGATGCCCGGACAGACCGGCAGCGTGCGCACTTGATGACCTTACCGCCGCTGCACCGAGTTTATTCCCGCATGAAGCCGGTGAAGCGCAAAAAATGCCCGGACCTGCCGCGCCCGTTACGGCGTGCTGCTCCAGTAGCCGGGCCGCGCATACGCTTCGCGCAGGTAGTCGATGAAGTAGCGCACGCGCGCGGGCACGTAGCGCTGCTGCGGATAGACCGCGAGGATGTCGTAGTCCGGCAGCGCGTATTCGTCGAGCACCGTCTCGAGTTCGCCCGTCTCGAGCTGCGCGGCGATTTCCCAGGTCGAGCGCCAGCCGAGCCCGAGGCTCTCGGTCACCCAGCGATGCAGCAGCTCGCCGTCGTTGCAGTCGAGATTGCCGGCCACCCGCATCGTCACGATCTTGCCGTGGCGCTGGAAATACCAGCCGCGGTTCTGGCCGCCCTGCAGGTTGAATGCGAGACAGTTGTGCTTGAGCAGGTCGTCCAGCGACTTCGGCCGGCCGTGACGGCGGAAATACTCGGGCGTGCCGCACACGACGCGCCGGTTCGACGCGAGCTTCACCGCGACGAAGTTCGGATCGACCGAGCCGCCGATCCGGATCGACAGGTCGTAGCCTTCGCGCACCAGATCGACGACGCGATCGGTCAGGTTGAACGACAGCTGCATTTCCGGCTTGTCGACGAGGAAACCAGGTGCGTGCGGCGCGACGTGCTTGCGGCCGAACGCGGCCGGCGCGGACACGATCAGGTGCCCGCTGACCGCACGCCGCCCGGCGGCCAGCTCGTTCTCGGCCTGATCCCATTCGGACAGCAGCCCGCGGCAGCGCTCGAGGAACGCGGCGCCCTCCTCGCTGACCACCAGCCGCCGCGTCGAGCGATACATCAGCTTCACGCCGAGGCGCTTCTCGAGCGCGTCGATGCGCCGCCCGAGCACCACCGGCGACACGCCCTCCTCGAGCGCCGCCGCCGCGAGGCTGCCCGCGTCCGCGACCCGCACGAACGTCTCGATCTGCTTGAAACGATCCATCTCCTGCCTCCGTCCCGGCGTCGACGCCGGCGGGAAGCCCCGTCCGGCCGTCATTCCATACTTTTAGTTTCGAAATAAGCGACTTCGGCTGATCTTATCAAACCTTTCCTGCGTCCCTAAAGTGTTCCCAACAGACCGATTCGCAAGATCCACACATTCAAGGAGACATTCATGGCCAAGATGAGAGCCGTCGACGCAGCCGTACTCGTGCTCGAGAAGGAAGGCATCCAGACCGCGTTCGGCGTGCCGGGCGCAGCAATCAACCCGTTCTATTCCGCGATGCGCCAGTCGGGCGGCATCAGCCACGTACTGGCCCGCCACGTCGAAGGCGCGTCGCACATGGCCGAAGGCTTCACGCGTGCCGCGCCGGGCAACATCGGCGTGTGCATCGGCACGTCGGGCCCCGCCGGCACCGACATGATCACCGGCCTGTACTCCGCATCGGCCGACTCGATTCCGATCCTCGCGATCACGGGCCAGGCACCGCGTGCACGCCTGTACAAGGAAGACTTCCAGGCCGTCGACATCGAGTCGATCGCGAAGCCCGTCACCAAGTGGGCCGTCACCGTGCGCGAACCCGCGCTGGTGCCGCGCGTGTTCCAGCAGGCGTTCCACCTGATGCGCTCGGGCCGTCCGGGCCCGGTACTGGTCGACCTGCCGATCGACGTGCAGCTCGCCGAAATCGAATTCGACATCGACACGTATGAACCGCTGCCGGTCTACAAGCCCGCGGCGAGCCGCGCGCAGATCGAGAAGGCGCTCGCGATGCTCAACGACGCGGACAAGCCGCTGATCGTGTCGGGCGGCGGCGTGCTCAACGCGGCGGCCGAAGACCTGCTCGTCCAGTTCGCCGAAACGATCGGCGTGCCGGTGATCCCGACGCTGATGTCGTGGGGCGCGATTCCGGACGACCACCCGCTGATGGCCGGCATGGTCGGCCTGCAGACGTCGCACCGCTACGGCAACGCGACGATGCTCGCGTCCGACTTCGTGCTCGGCATCGGCAACCGCTGGGCGAACCGCCACACCGGCAGCGTCGAGGTTTATACGAAGGGCCGCAAGTTCGTGCACGTCGACATCGAGCCGACGCAGATCGGCCGCGTGTTCGGCCCGGATCTCGGCATCGTGTCCGATGCGAAGGCCGCGCTCGAGCTGTTCGTCGCGGTGGCGCAGGAATGGAAGGCCGCCGGCAAGCTGAAGGACCGTAGCGCGTGGGTGTCCGAGTGCCAGGCGCGCAAGCGCACGCTGCAGCGCAAGACCCACTTCGACAACGTGCCGGTCAAGCCGCAGCGCGTGTACGAAGAGATGAACAAGGTGTTCGGCCGCGATACGTGCTACGTCAGCACGATCGGCCTGTCGCAGATCGCCGCCGCGCAGTTCCTGCACGTGTTCAAGGCACGCAACTGGATCAACTGCGGCCAGGCAGGCCCGCTCGGCTGGACGATCCCCGCCGCGCTCGGCGTGCGTGCGGCCGATCCGACCCGCCCGATCGTCGCGCTGTCCGGCGACTATGACTTCCAGTTCATGATCGAGGAGCTGGCCGCCGGCGCGCAATTCAAGCTGCCGTACGTGCACGTGGTGGTGAACAACTCGTACCTCGGCCTGATCCGCCAGGCCCAGCGCGCGTTCGACATGGACTACTGCGTGCAGCTCGCGTTCGACAACGTCAACGCGCCGGAGCTGAACGGCTATGGCGTCGATCACGTGGCGGTCGCCGAAGGCCTCGGCTGCAAGGCGCTGCGCGTGTCCAAGCCGGAAGAGATCGAGCCGGCACTGAAGCAGGCGCAGGCGCTCGCGCAGGAGTTCAGCGTGCCGGTCGTCGTCGAAGTGATCCTCGAGCGCGTGACGAACATCTCGATGGGCACCGAAATCGACGCGATCAACGAGTTCGAGGAACTCGCCGAGAAGGCCGAGCACGCGCCGACCGCGATCTCGATGCTCGACTGATCCGCACGCCATTTTTTGACTGACCGACCGAAGAGGCTTAGCTCATGCCGAAGTTTGCTGCAAACCTGACCATGCTGTTCAACGAAGTGCCGTTCCTCGACCGCTTCAAGGCGGCCGCGGACGCGGGCTTCGACGCCGTCGAGTTCCTGTTCCCGTACCCGTACGCGAAAGAGGAACTCGCCGAGCGGCTCGAGACGCACCGCCTGCGCCTCGTGCTGCACAACCTGCCCGCCGGCAACTGGGACCAGGGCGAGCGCGGCATCGCATGCCTGCCCGATCGCGTCGGCGAGTTCCAGGAAGGTGTCGGCCGTGCGATCGAGTACGCGAAGGCGCTGAAGGTGCCGCAGCTGAACTGCCTCGTCGGCATCCCGTCGGCGAGCACGGCGCGCGACAAGACCTTCGTCACGATCGTCGACAACCTGCGCTTCGCCGCCGATGCGCTCAAGCGCGAAGGCATCCGCCTGCTGGTCGAGCCGTGCAACAGCTTCGACATCCCGGGCTTCGCGCTGAACCGCTCGTCCGAAGGGCTCGACGTGATCCGCGCGGTCGGCTCGGACAACCTGTTCCTGCAGTACGACATCTATCACATGCAGCGCATGGAAGGCGAACTGGCCGCGACGATCGAACGCAACCTCGCGTCGATCGGCCACGTCCAGCTCGCGGACAACCCGGGCCGCAACGAGCCGGGCACGGGCGAGATCAACTACGCGTTCCTGTTCGCGCTGCTCGACCGGCTCGGCTATGCCGGCTACGTCGGCTGCGAATACAAGCCCCGCACCACCACGACGGAAGGCCTCGGCTGGCTGCAAAGCGTCGCCGGCTGCGCACCGGGCTCGGCGCGTCGCGCCGCCTGAGATCCGCCCTTCCCACCTACGCCCCTATAGGAGACTTTCACATGGCAACCATCGGATTCATCGGCCTCGGCATCATGGGCGCGCACATGGCGCGCAACCTGCTCAAGGGCGATCATCAGCTCGTCGTGAACGGCGCGTTCCCGGTGCCGGACGACCTGCGCGCGAGCGCGAAGGTGGTCGCGAACTCGACCGAAGTCGCGCGGAACGCGGACATCATCATCTCGATGGTGCCGGATACGCCCGACGTGCGTAACGTGCTGTTCGCCGACGACGGCGTCGCGAAGGGCCTGACGGCCGGCAAGCTCGTGATCGACATGAGCTCGATCTCGCCGCTCGACACGCAGCAATTCGCGAAGCAGATCAACGCCCTCGGCTGCGACTATCTCGACGCGCCGGTTTCCGGCGGCGAAGTCGGTGCCCGCGAAGCGACGCTCACGATCATGGTCGGCGGCCCGGAGCAGGCCTTCGAGCGCGCGAAGCCGCTGTTCGAGAAAATGGGCAAGAACATCACGCTCGTCGGCGACAACGGCGCGGGCCAGACCTGCAAGGTCGCGAACCAGATCATCGTCGCGCTGAACATCGAAGCGGTCGGCGAAGCGCTGCTGTTCGCCGCGCGCTCGGGCGCCGATCCGGAGCGCGTGCGCCAGGCGCTGATGGGCGGCTTCGCCGCGTCGCGGATCCTCGAAGTGCACGGCGCGCGCATGACGAAGCGCACGTTCGATCCGGGCTTTCGCATCGAGCTGCATCAGAAGGACCTGAACCTCGCGCTCGACGGCGCACGCAAGCTCGGCCTCGCGCTGCCGCACACGGCGAGCGCGCAGCAACTGTTCAGCGTGTGCGCATCCCACGGCGGCAAGGCATGGGATCACTCGGCACTGGTGCGTGCACTCGAGATCATGTCGAACTTCGAAATCGGCCAGACGCCGGCCGCATGACGCGGATGCAGCGGATGCAGCGGCGCGCGTTTCGCTGCAACGGCGAACGCGCGCGGGCGCAGCGCGACGCATACTCGCGATCCGGCCGCGGCCGGTCGTATCGGTGCGCGAACACGCGCGCATCACGGTGGGGCGCCCCGCCGCGCATCGCTAACCGCATGCGCGACGGGGCGAAAAACGCCGCTCTGGGCTGAGAGCGGCGTGGTGGGGTCCGCAGCGGCACCCGGCGGCGCCGGGGAAGCCTTGGTCGGTCAGACGTCGTCGTCGGGTGTCCGCCTGTCGGATTTCGCGTATTACATTTCTTTACGTTCAGGCGTGCGATTTTTCATGCAATCGTCGCGATGAACGCCTACACTTTCGCCACGCCTTTCGAGAAATCCGCCGCGCCTGGCGCTCACTCCGGTGAGCGCGCTCAGCGCGGTGTTTTTTTCGCCACTTCACGGCGCGTTTTCTTTTCAACCACCTAGGGAGTGCAGCGATGGGTCTTCTTTCGTTTATTAAAGAGGCGGGTGAAAAACTGCTGGGTCACGCTGACGCGCAAGCAGCGGAAGATCCGAATGCGGCGAACCAGACCGCCGCCGATGCGATCAAGAACTACATCAGCTCGCAGGGTCTCGATACGTCGAATCTGACCGTCGCGTTCGACGGCGCGTCGCGCACCGTCACGCTGTCGGGCAGCGTCGGCGACCTCGACACGAAGGCGAAGGTCAAGGTCGCGGCCGGCAACGTGCAAGGCGTCGCGGGCGTCAACGATGACGATCTGCAGCCGGACGATCCGGAAGTTCAGTACCATGACGTGAAGCCGGGCGATACGCTGTCGGCGATCGCGAAGGAAGTGTACGGCGACGCGAACAAGTACCCGGCGATCTTCGAGGCGAACAAGCCGATGCTGTCGAGCCCGGACCGGATCTATCCGGGCCAGAAGCTCGTGATTCCGCCGCAGTCCTGAGCATTCGCCCAGCACTGACGCAAAAAAGGCAGGCCATTGGCCTGCCTTTTTTTCATGCGCGCCGCGTGCCGCCCGATCGGCGGCCACCGGTCACAGCGTGTCGAATGCGCGTTGCAGCGCATCGCGCCCTTGAATGCCGTTCGCGAGCGCCAGCATCAGCAGCACGCGTGCCTTGAACGGGCTCAGCGATCCGGCGCTCACGAAACCGAGTGCATCGTCGTTCGCCGCGCCGTTGCGCATCACGTGCCCCGAGCCGACCCGCGACGCGCGCACCACCGTGACGCCGGCGTTCACCGCATCGGCGAGCGCCGCCTGCAGCGTTGCATGGATCGACCCGTTGCCGGTGCCCGCGACGACGAGGCCGCGCACGCCGGCCGCGACGAGTGCGTCGACGGCCGTGCGCGTCACGCCCGCATAGCTCGCGACGACTTCGACCGGCGGCCACGCCGCGGCGATCGCCAGTTGCGCATCGCGCGCGCGCGTCACGCGGCGCGCGAATTCGACGCGGCCGTCCTGCACCCAGCCGAGCGCGCCCAGTTCCGGCGACTGGAATGCGTCGACCGCGTAGGTGCTCGTCTTCACGACGTCGCGCGCGCCGTGAATCCGGTTGTTGAACGCGACGAGCACGCCCTGCCCGCGCGCGGCCGGGTGGGCGGCAACCGTCACTGCGTTCAGCAGGTTCAGCGGACCGTCGGACGACAGCGCGGTGGCCGGCCGCATCGCGGCCGTCAGCACGACCGGCTTGTCGCCGGTCACGACCAGATGCAGCGCGTACGCCGTTTCCTCGAGCGTGTCGGTACCGTGGGTGATCACGATGCCGTCGATCGCCGGATCGGCCATCAGCGCGTCGATGCGCGCGGCGAGCGTATTCCACAGCGACAGCGCGAGATCCTTGCTATCGATGCTGGCGACCTGCTCGGCGTCGATGCGCGCGACCGACGCGAGCGCCGGCACCGCGTCGAGCAGGAAATTGACGCCGAGCGCGCCGGCCTGGTAGCCGGCCGTGCTGGCGGCGTCCGGCGCGGCACCGGCGATCGTGCCGCCGGTGGCGAGTACAGCGATGCGCGGCAGGGCCGCCGACGACGAAGGGGATGCGGGGTTCGGAGTATTCATGGCCGCGATTGTAATGGCTCGCGGCCGGCATCCGGCAGGTTCCGCGTGTACGGCCGGGGCCGACGCCCCCGCGTCATGGTTTGTCCCGATCACCGGCGCGCGCACGCACCGTCAACGGCTACGCGCCCCGCCGCGTTATACGAATGCCGTTTTGGTGTTTTCACATTGATTTGCCATAATCGGAGCGCGCGGCGCGATGCGACCCTGTTCCCGTTGCGCCGGGCTTCGTGACGGCGTCGATATAAAGCGCAATTCACCCCATGGGAGTGTCGAAATGAAAATCCAATCGCTCGTAGCCGCAGTGCTTCTCGGCGGCATGCTGGCTTCCCCCGCTTTCGCGGCGAACAGCCAGCAGGACAAGATGAAGGCCTGTAACACCCAGGCCGCAGGCAAGACGGGCGACGAACGCAAGGCGTTCATGAAGGACTGCCTGTCGACCAAGCCCGCGAAGGCAATGACGCAGCAGGAAAAGATGAAGGCATGCAACACGCAGGCCACCGGCAAGAAGGGCGACGACCGCAAGGCGTTCATGAAGAGCTGCCTGAGCAGCCAGCCGGCCGCCTGAGTTCCGGCGCTCCCGCACGAATGCCGCGCACCGCTTCGGCGGGCGCGGCTTTTTTGTTTTCGTTGCACACGCATCGACGCGCGCGATGCCGCCCGATGCGCCGGCGCACCGTCCGGCGGCATCGCCACGCCGACGCCGCGATACGTTGCGCCGCCCTTCCGCCCCGCCTTCCGGGCGCGCCGTGCGAATGCCGTCACATGGTGCGGCAATTCGCCGCGATTTCTTCTATGATGGCTGCAACGCGGCCCATCCAAGTACAAGAAGCGCCATCGGGCCGCCCTCGAGCCGGACGCGCACGCCGCGTCAAACGGAGGCATGGATGGCATGGAGACAACACCGCTGGTTCCGCCGCTGGCTGATCGTGATCGTGTTCTGGGCCGTGCCCGTCGCGATCGTCGCCGTGCGCGAGATCCGCGAGGAAATGGCGTACAACAAGGCCGACCTTGAGCTCGCGCTGACCACGTGGCAGCTCACCGACGCGCAGCAGGCCGCCGGCGCCGCCGCGAAGTGTCACGGGGATCCTGACGCGGCACGGGCGGCCGGCTGCCCGGCCGACGTGCTGAGCGCCAACGCGGCTCGCCAGCAGGCGGCCCGCGACGAATACGCGGTGCGCCGAAATACGCTCGCCGGTTATCTGTGGCATGCGTTCGTCGGCTACTGGGTCGTACCGGCCGCGTTCCTGTTCGCGTGCGGGGTCGTGATCGCACTGATCCGCCGTGCGCTGCGGCGCCCGCCGATCAAGCCGCCCGCTCCGCCGGCGCCCCCCGTCACGCACTGACGCGCAGCCTCACCTTCCCTTTCCCGCTGCCCGCCTGCCACCGCCAGGCGCGCGACGCGTCGCCGCACGCGCGTCGGGCCATCCGTTGGCGTGCCGCGACACCCCCGAACGATTTGACGCTTTTTCACCTCGCAACGAAAAGAGGCTGTAATCCGCTGTGATATAACTGCCGACGTGATCCGCTCCCTGAGCGAGACTCACTCCGAACGTCATCCGATGGAGAAGAACGATGCAAAAACGGAATCTTGTGCTGAAAGCCGCCGCGGCGCTCATCGTCGGTAGCCTCGCGCTCACCGGTTGCACCACCACCCCGGACAAGCCGGACAACGCCGCGACCAACGCATCAAAGCGTCAAGCGATCGACTCGAGCGTCGACGCCACGCTGTCGCGCATGTATTCCACGGTCAAGGGTTCGCGTGAGCTCGTCGCGAAGTCGCGCGGCGTGCTGGTGTTCCCGAACGTGCTGCAGGCCGGCTTGATCGTCGGCGGCCAATCCGGCAACGGCGCACTGCGCGTCGGCGGCAGCACGGTCGGCTACTACAACACGTCGTCGCTGTCGGTCGGCCTGCAGGCCGGCGCGCAGTCGAAGGCGATCGTGTTCCTGTTCATGACGCAGGAAGCGCTCGACGAATTCCGCGGCTCGGACGGCTGGGCAGCCGGCGCCGGCGCGTCGGTCGCGCTCGTGAAGATGGGCGCGAACGGCGCGGTCGATTCCAACACGGCCACCGCACCGGTCCAGGTCGTCGTGCTGACGAACGCAGGCCTGATGGGCGACGTGTCGATCAACGGCACGAAGGTCACGAAGCTCAAGATCTGACGCTGACGCCATGCCCGTGCGCATCGTGCGCGGGCCATGCGCAAACGGCGATGTCCTTGCGGGCATCGCCGTTTTTTTATCCGCCCGCGTCGCGCGTCAGGTCGTCGAGTCGATCACCTTGAAGCGCGAGCGCTTCTGCGCGCGGATCACCGACTGGTAAACGTCGACGTACTGCTGCGCCATGCGGCGCGACGTGAAGCGCTGCTCGAAGCGCTGCCGCACACGCGTGCGCGGCAGCAAGTGCAGCCGGTTCACGGCGGCCACCGCGCTGATTTCATCCTCGACGATAAAACCCGACACGCCCTCGTCGATCACTTCCGGCACCGCGCCGCGATTGAATGCGATCACCGGCGTGCCGCACGACATCGCCTCGATCATCACCAGCCCGAACGGCTCCGGCCAGTCGATCGGAAACAGCAGCGCATGCGCGCCCGACAGGAATTCGGCCTTCTGGTGATCGGCGATCTCGCCGACGAATTCGACGTGCGGCAACGCGAAAAGCGGCTTGATCTCGTTATCGAAGTACTCCTCGTCGGCCGCATCGATCTTCGCGGCGATCCGGATCGGCAACCCGCACTGGCGGGCAATCCGGATCGCCGTGTCGACGCGCTTCTCCGGCGAGATGCGGCCCAGGAACGCGAGATAGCGCGGCTCGACGGGCTGCGGCATGTACATCGTCTCGGGCAGCCCGTGGTAGACGGTCGTCAGCCACTTCGCCTGCGGCAGCGGCTGGCGTTGCGAGTTGGAAATCGAGATCACGGGCGCGGTGTTGAACGTGTCGAACACCGGCTGCTGCTCGGGCAGGTCGAGCCGGCCGTGCAGCGTCGTCATGTACGGCGTTTCCTGCCGGTTGAAGACCGAGAACGAGTAGTAGTCCATGTGGAAATGGAGCACGTCGAAGTCCTTCGCGCGGCGCGCGACCGTCTCCATCAGCAGCATGTGCGGGGCGACCCGGTCGCGGATCGACGAATCGAGCCGCAACGCGCGCGGCCACACGGGTTCGAGCTTCGCCCGGGTCGTCGAATCGCCGCTGGCGAACAGCGTCACATCATGACCGAGATCGACGAGCGCCTCGGTGATGTAGGACACGACGCGCTCCGTGCCGCCGTACAGCTTCGGCGGCACCGATTCGGTCAGCGGGGCGATCTGGGCAATTCTCATGGTCCACGTCTCCTGTGTCCTGTCCGTTGCCGCACGGCCGGCAGGCGTTTGCGCAGTCGCGCCCGCCCCGCTTTCATGCGGCGCCGGCCGGCATGGCGCCAGCCGAATATCTCATTATTATTCGCGATCCCGATACAGGGAACCGTCCGTCTTTCATTTTATGGGTGTTGTTACAGACCGGATACATTCCGCCGCGTCGCGCCCGCGCGTTCGGGAGCGGCGCAGCCGGGGCCCTTCATGGGGCAAAAATCATCATCGAACGCACGCCGCCATGCCGGTCAACGCGACGGCCACTTCCATGCCGGCAAGTCGCGCGTGTCGGCATCCACGAGCGCGGTCGCGCCCAGCTGCTTGTCGAGCACCAGCGATTCGCAGCCGGCTTCTCGCTCGAGCGTCGCGATGAGCCGCGCCGCATGCGACACGACCAGCACCTGCGAACGCTGCGCGGCCTGCGCGATCAGGCGGCCAAGCGCCGGCAGCAGATCGGGATGCAGGCTCGTCTCCGGTTCGTTCAGCACCATCAGCGCTGGCGGCCGCGGCGTCAGCAGCGCGGCCGCGAGCAGCAGGTAGCGCAGCGTGCCGTCGGACAGTTCGGCGGCGGCGAGTGGCCGCAACAGCCCCGGCTGGCGCATCAGCACGTCGAAGCGGCCGCGGCCGCCCGGATTGTCGATCTCGACCGACGCGCCGGGAAACGCGTCGTCGATCGCCGCATCGAGTGCCGCGCCGTCGCCGATTTCGCGAATCGTCTGCAGCGCGGCGGCCAGATCGGCGCCGTCGTCCGCCAGCACCGGCGTATGGGTGCCGATATGCGACTGCCGGGCCGGCGCCTGCGCGTCGGTCCGGAAATGATCGTAGAAGCGCCACGAGCGGATCCGCTCGCGCACCGCGATCATCTCCGGCGCGCCGATCGGATCGGCGAACTCGGTCATCATGCTGTCGAAGCTCGCGACCGGCTGTGGAACCGTCCGCCAGTCGCCCGACGCGGTGCGCGTGCGGATCTGCGCACCCTGCCGGTCGACCAGCAGCGTCGACGGGCGCGGCAGCGCGCCGCCCCAGATGCATTCACGCTTGACCACCGGATCGAGCGCGAACTGCGAATGGCTCGGGACCGGCAGGCCGAGATCGATCGAATAGCCGAAATCGTTGCACGCGAAGCCGAGCCTCAGGCTCACGGGCCCCTTGCGCACCGTGCCCGTCACCGGCTCGTCGCCGGCCAGCATCGCACGCGAGAAGCGCTCGGGGCCGGCCCACAGCGTCGACGGCAATCCGCCCTCGCGCGCGAGCGACGGGATCACGCGGCCCTGCGCGGTGTCGGCGAGCAGGCGCAGCGCGCGGTACACGCTCGACTTGCCGCTGCCGTTCGGCCCGGTGACGACGTTGAGCGCCGCAAGCGGCACGATCAGCTCACGCAGCGAGCGGTAATTGGCGATGGCGAGCGTGTTCAGCGCGGTCATGGTGACGGAGGGCGGGCCACGTTCAGCGGCCTTCGACGGCCTGCGGATCGGCGGCGGTGTTGGCCGCCGTGCTGGCGGCGGGCTGCCGCGCATGCGGCCGGTCGGGATTCGGCGCGTCCGGCGCGGAATCGTGCGGATACAGTTCCATCCGGCTGCGCGGCAGGCATTGCGGAAAACGCGCCTGCAGGTACGCGATCAACCCCTCGCGCACGCGGCAGCGCAGGTCCCAGCACGACGACGAATCGACCGCGCTGACGAGCGCGCGCAACTGCATCGCGCGCTCGGTCGCGTCGGTCACCTGCAGCACCTGTACGCGCCCGTCCCACTCGGGCGCCGCCTGGACCAGCCGCGCGAGTTCCTCGCGCAACGGCGCGAGCGGCGTCCGGTAGTCGACCGACAGGTAAACCGTGCCGATGATTTCCGCGCTGCTGCGCGTCCAGTTCGTGAACGGATTCTCGATGATCCACTGCAGCGGCACGACGAGGCGCCGCTGGTCCCACAGCCGCACCGACACGAACGAACCGGTGATTTCCTCGATGCGGCCCCACTCGCCCTGGATCACGACGACGTCGTCGAGCCGGATCGGCTGCGTGAGCGCGATCTGCAGGCCGGCGATCAGGTTGCCGAGCACCGGCCGCGCGGCGATACCGGCGACCAGGCCGGCGACGCCGGCCGACGCCAGCAGGCTCGCGCCGATCTGGCGCACGTTCGGGAACGTCATCAGCGCGGCGCCCGCGCCGATGATCAGGATCAGCACCATGACGGTCCGCACGAGCACCTTGGCCTGCGTGTGGATGCGCCGCGCGTGGAGGTTGTCGGCCGTATCCATCGGATGGGCCTGGATGATCGCGTCGCCGACGCCGGCCGCGAGCCGCACCAGCAGCCAGGTCAGCGACACGATCGAGCCGACCGCGGCCGCGGTGCGCATTCCGCGCACGAACGACATGCCCTCGTCCGCCTGGATCCACACGAACTCGAGCGCGAGCAGCGCGAGCGTGACGAGCGACGATTTGTCGATGTAGCGCAGGATCACGCTCATCAGCGGATACGGCTGCGCGATGCGCTTGACGACGCGTGCACCGAGACGATGCACGATCAACACGACAAGCACGACGATGACCGACACGATCAGCGTGCCGAGCCATGAATGCAACGGCGCATCGGCGATGCGCTGCAGTTCCTCGATTGAAATCATCGGCGCCCGGGATGCTTCGGTTATGAGGCGCGGCGGCCTCGTCCTGGATGCGTCGGCGACGTCCGGGCCGCATGCGCGCCCGGATCCGGCGTCAGATCAACTGCCGCCCCTGCAGGGGAACGCCTTGCCGAGACCGAGCGACACCGCGGTGCTCGCGTTGTAGTCGGCCAGCTTCGGGTTCTCCGCGATGTACTTGCGCACCGCGTCGGTCATCTGCTGCGCCCGGATGTCGGGCGGCAGGCAGAAATACTGCCCGACGCGCGGCCCGGTGGTGCCGCCGATCGCGTCGATGGTGTTGTAGACGCCGTCGGCGGCGCCTTCGATGTAGGCCGCGCACGACGCCCGCGACTTGACGTCCGTCTTCGCGCACAGCCGGTCGAGATCCGCGCCCGTGAAAGCCGCCGCCGACAACGGCACGGCAAACGCCGCGGCACAAAACATAGCCCGCAACATGGTGTTCCTTATGTCAATGCGGCCCCCAGGCCGCTCGCTGCGCTGACCGGCGCGGCGGCCGGACACCCGCTGCCGGCCGGGTTCCGGCCGGGCGGGCGCGCCCTGCCGCCGCGCCGAAACCGTCATTTTGCACTCTTTTGGGCATCCGCCGGCGCCGATGCGCCGACACGCACCGTCCGCTTGCTCAGGATATCGATCGCGTCCGGCGCCTTGTAGTGCTTCGCGAACTCGAGCGCGGTGATGCCGAGCTGGTTCTTCACCTGCGGATCGGCGCCCTGGTCGAGCAGCAGATTGACCGTCGTCGCATGGTTGCCGCGGGCGGCCATCATCAGCGGCGTCGTGCCGTTCGGCGACGCCGTGTCGATATACGCGTCGTGGTCGAGCAGAACCTTGACGACCGCGTCCTGGCCGTTGGTGGCCGCGTAGTGCAGCGGCGCCCAGCCCTTCTTGCTGACTTCCGCGCCCTTGTCGATCAGCAGCTTGACGAGGCCGACATCACCGTTCAGCGACGCGAGCATCAGCGCGTTCTCGCCGGCCTTGTCTTCCTTCTCGAGGTCGACGTTCGGCGTCGTGGCGATCGCGGCGGCGACCTTGTCGGATTTCTCGCGCGCGGCGATCACGAGGATCGGGTCGCCGTTCGGCGCGAGCGTGTTCGGATCGAGCTTGCCGCTCTTCAGCTGCTTGCCGATGTCGTCGATGTCGTCGAACTTGACCGCCTTGACGATCGCGTCGAGCGACTCGGCATGCGCGCCGGCGACGGCAAACAGGCCGCTCGCGACGAGCGCGGCGGTGACGAGGGCGCGCTTGGGCAGGTATGTGGTCGGCTTCATCATTGTTGTGGGCTCCTTCCCTGGGTTGTCGGCTGGCCGCGCGTCATGAGCGGGCGATCTTGAACAGCCGGAAAAAGTTCTGCGTCGTCGCATCGGCCAGCGCCTCGACGGCGATCCCGCGCTCGGATGCGATAAAACGTCCGACATGGCTGACGTACGCAGGTTCATTCGGCTTGCCGCGATACGGCACCGGCGCGAGGTACGGCGAGTCGGTTTCGATCAGCAGCCGCTCGAGCGGCACGCGCCGCGCGACGTCCTGCACGTCGGTCGCGTTCTTGAACGTGACGATGCCCGACAGCGAGATATGAAAGTTCTGCGCGAGCGCCTGCTCGGCGACGGGCCACGGCTCGGTGAAGCAGTGCATCACGCCGCCCGGCACGTCCGCGCGCTCCTCGGCCATGATCCGCAGCGTGTCTTCCGACGACGAGCGCGTATGGATGATCAGCGGCTTCATCGTCGCGGTCGCCGCGCGGATATGCGTGCGAAAGCGTTCGCGCTGCCATTCCATGTCGGCGATCGAGCGGCCCTCGAGGCGGTAGTAGTCGAGGCCCGTCTCGCCGATCGCGACGACCTTCGGGTGCGCGGCCAGCTCGATCAGTTCCGCGAGCGTCGGCTCCCGTGCGTCCTCGTGATCGGGATGCACGCCGACCGACGCATAGACGTTGTCGTGCGCCTGCGCGATCGCGAGCACGTCGGGCAGCGTCTCGAAGTCGACCGACACGCACAGCGCGTGCGTGACGTCGTGCTCGCGCATGTTCTCCAGCACGGCCGGCAGGCGGTCGGCGAGACCCTTGAAATTGATGTGGCAGTGAGAATCGACGAACATCGTGTTTCCTGAATACGTAAGACGGGCGCTCAGGCGCTCGTCGGCAATCGTTTCCCCACCCGAAGGAAACAATACGCGCTCACGCGAACATTTCCCGATAACCGAGAAACAGTTCCTCGAATACCAGCCGGGCGTTGAGCGGATGGTTCTCGACCGTCCGCTGGCGCGTCACGGCCTTCATGAAGCGCGCGAACGCGTTCGCGTCGACCGCCTCCGCGCAACGCGCGAGCGCGGCCGCCTGCATCGGAAAGTAGCGCGGCGCGCCCGCCATGCGCTGCGCGAGCAGATCGTACAGCCAGCGCTGCAGCCAGCCGAGCACCAGCGGCACCGGCAGCTTCTGCAGCGTCTCGCCGCAGGCGAACGGATCGCACGCGGCGCCGGCCGCGAGCTGGCCGAGCGTGAAATCGCGCAGCGGGCGGTTCTCGTCGCTCGCGAGCGCGAGTGCCGCGAGCGGCGCGCC
>NZ_VWWG01000141.1:0-16151 GCF_011753085.1 Burkholderia sp. Tr-862 | reverse complement strand
CCGCGGCCCGCGACACCCGGCCGTACCGCCCGCCACGGACGGTATAATCGTCGTTTCCGCCCGGTTGGCAGGGTTTCGCCGGGTAACCTGGAGACCCTCCGGGTTACCCGGCGAATATCCGGAACCATGATGCAGGCCCGAGAACCGTGAGCCTGCTCCCGCCGCCGGGCTGCCCGATTTCGTCCACTTCCGCGTGCCCGCCTCGTGGCGCGCTGCTTAAAGCCTAGTCCGAACCACACCATGCACGAGAGATACGTACCCGCCGACGTCGAAGCCGCCGCCCAGGGCGACTGGCGCGCAGCCGATGCCTACAAGACGAGGGAAGATTCGCAGAAGCCGAAGTTCTACTGCGTGTCGATGCTGCCGTATCCGTCCGGCAAGCTGCACATGGGTCACGTGCGCAACTACACGATCAACGACGTGATGTACCGCTATCTGCGGATGAACGGCTACAACACGCTGATGCCGATGGGCTGGGACGCGTTCGGGATGCCGGCCGAGAACGCCGCGATGGCGAACGGCGTGCCGCCCGCGAAGTGGACCTACGACAACATCGACTACATGAAGGGCCAGATGCAGTCGATGGGCCTCGCGATCGACTGGTCGCGCGAAATCGCGACGTGCAAGCCCGACTACTACAAGTGGAACCAGTGGCTGTTCCTGAAGATGCTCGAGAAGGGCATCGCGTACAAGAAGACGGGCACCGTGAACTGGGATCCGGTCGACCAGACCGTGCTCGCGAACGAGCAGGTGATCGACGGCCGCGGCTGGCGTTCGGGCGCGCTCGTCGAGAAGCGCGAGATCCCGATGTACTACCTGCGGATCACGCAGTACGCGGATGAGCTGCTGAACGATCTCGAGGGCCTCGGCTGGCCCGAGCGCGTGAAGATCATGCAGCAGAACTGGATCGGCAAGAGCTTCGGCGTGAACTTCGGCTTCCCGTACGAACTCGACGGCGAGAAGGCGCTCCTGCGCGTGTTCACGACGCGTGCCGACACGATCATGGGCGTCACGTTCTGTGCGGTCGCGGCCGAGCACCCGCTTGCCACGCGCCTCGCGCAGGGCAAGCCGGAACTGCAGGCGTTCATCGACGAATGCAAGCGCGGCGGCGTCGCCGAGGCCGATGTCGCGACGATGGAGAAGAAGGGCGTCGCGACGGGCTTCTCGGTGTCGCACCCGCTCACGGGTGAGCCGGTCGAGGTCTGGATCGGCAACTACGTGCTGATGAGCTATGGCGAAGGCGCGGTGATGGGCGTGCCGGGCCACGACGAGCGCGATTTCGCATTCGCGAAGAAGTACGGCCTGCCGATCAAGCAGGTGATTGCGAGCGAAGGGCAGACGTACTCGCTGGATGCCTGGCAGGAATGGTACGGCGACAAGGAAACCGCGGTCTGCGTGAACAGCGGCAAGTACGACGGCCTGCGCTATGCGGATGCGGTCGACGCGGTCGCGGCCGACCTGAAGGCCGGCGGCTACGGCGACAAGCAGGTCACGTGGCGCCTGCGCGACTGGGGCGTGTCGCGCCAGCGCTACTGGGGCACGCCGATCCCGATCATCCACTGCCCGTCGTGCGGCGACGTGCCGGTGCCGGAGCAGGACCTGCCGGTCGTGCTGCCGGAAGACCTCGTGCCGGACGGCTCGGGCAACCCGCTCGCGAAGTCGGAAGCGTTCCTGAACTGCTCGTGCCCGAAGTGCGGCGCGGCCGCGAAGCGCGAGACCGACACGATGGATACCTTCGTCGATTCGTCGTGGTACTTCTCGCGCTACACGGCGCCGGACGCCGAGACGATGGTCGACGCGCGCACCGATTACTGGATGCCGATGGATCAGTACATCGGCGGCATCGAGCACGCGATCCTGCACCTGCTGTATTCGCGCTTCTGGACCAAGGTGATGCGTGATCTCGGCCTCGTGAAGTTCGGCGAGCCGGCGAAGAACCTGCTCACGCAGGGGATGGTGCTGAACGAGACGTTCTACCGCGAAGACGCATCCGGCAAGAAGACCTGGTACAACCCGGCCGACGTGACGGTCACGCACGACGACAAGGGCCGCCCGGTCGGCGCGACGCTGAACACGGACGGCCAGCCGGTTGTGCTCGGCGGCATCGAGAAGATGTCGAAGTCGAAGAACAACGGCGTCGATCCGCAGGTGCTGATCGACCAGTACGGCGCCGATACCGCGCGCCTGTTCACGATGTTCGCGGCGCCGCCCGAGCAGCAGCTCGAGTGGTCGGGCGCGGGCGTCGAAGGCGCGAGCCGCTTCCTGCGCCGTGTGTGGAGCTTCGGCGCGACGAACCGCGAAGCGCTCGCCGTGCGCGCGGGCTTCGACGCGGCCGCGCTCGGCGACGCCGACAAGGCGCTGCGCCGCGAAATCTACAGCGTGCTGAAGCAGGCCGATTTCGACTACCAGCGCCTGCAGTACAACACGGTCGTGTCGGCCGCGATGAAGATGCTGAACGCGATCGACGGCGCGAAGGGCGCGACGCCCGCCGTGCTGCGCGAGACGTACGGCGTGCTGCTGCGCGTGCTGTACCCTGTCGTGCCGCACGTGACGTTCGAGCTGTGGAAGGCGCTCGGCTACGCGGACGAATTCGGCCCGCTGCTCGACGCACCGTGGCCGAAGGTCGACGAGGCCGCGCTCGAGCAGGCCGAGATCGAACTCGTGCTGCAGGTGAACGGCAAGGTGCGCGGCGCGCTGAAGGTCGCGAAGGACGCGAGCCGCGAGGCGATCGAAGCCGCGGCAGTGGCCGACGAAGCGTTCGCGAAGTTCAGCGACGGCAAGCCGGCGAAGAAGATCGTCGTCGTGCCCGGCCGCCTCGTGAACATCGTCGTCTGACGGCCATTGGCCGTCGGGCGCACACAGAAGGAGCGAAGGTGATCCGCAGATCGTTTTTGGGGCTCGTCGGCAGCGCGGTCGCGCTGTCGGCATGCGGTTTCCAGTTGCGCGGCCGGCAGGACTACGCGTTCAAGCGCCTGCTGGTGGCCGGTGCGCCGGCGCCCGTCGAGGCGCGGCTCGCGCGCCTCGTCGAGGCCGGCAGCGACACGAAGATCGTCAAGTCGGTGGACGAAGCCGATGCCGTGCTGCGCATGTCCGAGTCGCGCGGGCAGAACACGCTGACGCTCAACAAGTACGGCTCCGCGCAGGAATATGCGCTCTACTACACGTTGAACTTCTCGCTGACGAGCCAGGACGGCACGCTGCTGATCCCGCCGAGCGCGATCGCGCTGAACCGCGCGATGACATACAGCGACCAGTACACCAACGCGAAGGCGCAGGAAGCCGATATTCTGTACGGCGACATGCAGAACGACGCGGTCGACCAGCTGATGCGGCGTCTCGCGATCGTTCACTCGCTGACGCCGGCGCCGGAGGACGTGGTGCCGGGCGTTGCGCCGCGCGCGCCGCTGCCGCCGCCGCCGCTGTAATCGCCGGCGCACGCACCGATGCAATTGCGACTTGATGCGCTGGAGCCGCACCTCGCGAAGGGGTTGGCCGGGCTCTATACCGTCTACGGCGACGAGCCGCTGCTCGCGCAGGAAGCGTGCGACCGCATTCGTGCGGCCGCGCGCGCGGCCGGCTTTACCGAGCGTTCGGTGCATACGGTCGAGCGCGGCTTCGACTGGAGCGTGCTGCTCGGCGCGACCCAGGCGATGTCGCTGTTCGGCGAGCGTCAACTGATCGAGCTGCGCATTCCGTCGGGCAAGCCCGGCAAGGAAGGCGCCGACGCGCTGAAGACGCTCGCGGCCACGCCCAATCCCGACGCGCTGATGCTCGTCACGTTGCCGCGCCTCGATGCAGCCACGCAGAAATCCGCGTGGTTTACCGCGCTGCAGAACGGCGGCGTCGCGCTGAAGATCGATCCGGTCGACCGCGCGCAACTGCCGAACTGGATCGGCCAGCGCCTGTCGATGCAGGGCCAGCGTGTCGCGCCCGGCGACGACGGGCGGCGCGCGCTGCAGTTCATCGCGGAGCGCGTCGAGGGCAACCTGCTCGCCGCGCATCAGGAAATCCAGAAGCTCGGCTTGCTCTATCCGCAGGGCGTGCTGTCATTCGAGCAGGTGCACGACGCGGTGCTGAACGTCGCGCGCTACGACGTGTTCAAGCTGAACGAGGCGATGCTCGCGGGCGACGCCGCGCGGCTCGCGCGGATGATCGACGGGCTGAAGGGCGAGGGCGAGGCGATCGTGCTCGTGATGTGGGCCGTCGTCGAGGAATTGCGCACGCTGCTGCGGATCAAGCGTGGCACGACGGCCGGCAAGCCGCTGGCCACGATGTTGCGCGAGAACCGCGTGTGGGGCCCGCGCGAGCGGCTGATCGGCCCCGCGCTGAACCGCGTGTCGGAACCCGTGCTCGAGAAGGCGCTCGCGTTTGCAGCGAAGCTCGACCGGCAGGTGAAGGGGCTGTCGGCGATCACGCCGGGCCGCCGCACGCAGGACGATCCGCCGCCCGATCCGTGGGACGGCCTGTTCCAGCTCGCGATGACGGTGGCGGGCGCCCGCGGCGAGCGACCGCCGCCCGCGGGTCGCGTGCGGCGTTAAGGGGCCTTCAGCGCACGCATCGCAACCCGCTTACAATGTTTCGGTAAGCCGGCGCGGCCGGCCTGCCGCCGCGCCTCATGCTTCCCCACGAATTCACGCCGCGCCAAGCGGCTCGCTTCTCGAGTCACACGATGGATATCGACCAGTACATGACGGACCTGGGCCGCCGTGCCCGGCACGCTTCCCGCGCGATGGCGCGCGCCAGCACGGCCGCGAAGAACGCGGCGCTCGACGCCGTGGCCCGCGCGATCGAGCGCGACGCGCAGTCGCTGAAGGATGCGAATGCACGCGACGTCGCCCGTGCCCGCGAAAAGGGTCTCGACGCGGCGTTCATCGATCGCCTGACGTTGTCCGACAACGCGCTGAAGACGATGGTCGAAGGTCTGCGCCAGGTCGCGTCGCTGGCCGATCCGATCGGCGAGATCGGCAACCTCAAGTACCGCCCGAGCGGGATCCAGGTCGGCCAGATGCGCGTGCCGCTCGGCGTGATCGGCATCATCTACGAGTCGCGCCCGAACGTGACGATCGACGCGGCCGCGCTGTGCCTGAAGTCGGGCAACGCGACGATCCTGCGCGGCGGCTCCGAGGCGCTCGAATCGAACGCGGCGCTCGCGAAGCTGATCGGCGAAGGGCTCGAGGCGGCGGGCCTGCCGCAGGATGCGGTGCAGGTCGTCGCGACCGCCGATCGCGCCGCAGTCGGCAAGCTGATCACGATGACCGAATATGTCGACGTGATCGTGCCGCGCGGCGGCAAGAGCCTGATCGAGCGCCTGATCAACGAGGCACGCGTGCCGATGATCAAGCACCTCGACGGCATCTGCCACGTGTATGTCGACGATCGCGCCGATCTCGCGAAGGCGCTGACCGTGTGCGACAACGCGAAGACGCACCGCTACGGCACCTGCAACACGATGGAAACGCTGCTCGTGGCGAGCGGCATCGCGGCGACGCTGCTGCCGCCGCTCGGCAAGCTGTATCGCGACAAGCAGGTCGAGCTGCGCGTCGACGCGGCCGCGCGCGCGGTGCTCGCCGAGGCGGGCGTCGGCCCGCTCGTCGACGCGACCGACGAAGACTGGCACACCGAATATCTCGCGCCGGTGCTCGCGATCAAGGTCGTCGACGGCCTCGACGCGGCGATCGAGCATATCAACCACTACGGCTCGCATCACACCGATGCGATCGTCACCGAGGATCACGACCGCGCGATGCGCTTCCTGCGCGAAGTCGATTCGGCAAGCGTGATGGTCAACGCGTCGACCCGTTTCGCGGACGGCTTCGAATTCGGCCTCGGCGCGGAAATCGGCATCTCGAACGACAAGCTCCACGCACGCGGCCCCGTCGGCCTCGAAGGGCTCACGTCGCTGAAGTACGTCGTGCTCGGGCACGGCGAAGGCCGCCAGTAAAGCGAGGCGCACAACCGATGGCAATGCTCTGGGTCAAGACGTTCCATATCGTTCTGATCGCCGCGTGGTTCGCTGGGCTGTTCTACCTGCCGCGCATCTACGTGAACCTGGCCATGGAGACCGATCCGGCCGCGGTGCGGCGCCTGCTGCTGATGGCGCGCAAGCTGTTCCGCTTCATGACGATGATCGCGGTGCCGGCGCTGGCATGCGGGCTGTGGCTGTGGCTCGTGATCGGCATCGGCCAGGGGCAGGGCTGGATCCACGCGAAGGTGACGGTGGTGCTGCTGCTCGTCATCTACCACGCGTATTGCGGGCACCTGCTGCGCGTGTTCGAGCGCGGCGAGAACCGCCGCACCGACAAGTGGTATCGCGTGTTCAACGAGTTGCCGGTGCTCGGCATGCTCGCCGCGGTCGCGCTGGTCGTGATCAAGCCGTTCTGAACCCTTCCGGCGGCTCCGTCGACGAGCATGCCGGCGGTCGATCGATGCACACATGAAAACGGCGCCCCTCGGGGCGCCATTTTCATGTGCGCGTCGTGCGCGTCATTCCTTTGTCGGGTCGTCGATCCGGCGGCGCGTGATCGCCTCCTTCGCGCGGCCGACGCGCTCCATCAGCGCGGGCCCGCGCGACAGCGCGACGCCGACCGCGAGGATGTCGCCGATCGCGAGGTGCGACATCCGCGACGTCATCGGCGAGAACACGTCGGTTTCCTCGGCCACGTTCGACGCGAGGCTCACCGTCGCGAGTTTCGCGAGCGGCGAATGGCTCTGAGTGATCGCGACGACCTTCGCGCCGCACGCGAGCGCGGAGCGCGCGGCATCGACGATGTCGCGCGTGCGGCCGGTGTTCGAGATCGCGACGACGACGTCGTGCGGCCCGAGCAGCGCCGACGACATCGAGAACGTGTGCGGGTCCGAATACGCGACGCTCGGCACGCCGAGCCGGAAGAACTTGTGCTGGATGTCCTGCGCGGCGATGCCCGAGCCGCCGGCGCCGTAGAACTCGATGCGCGACGCGTTCGACAGCAGCGCGATCGCGTCGGCGACGCTGCCGGCCGACAGGCTGTTGCGCACCTCGATCAGCGCCCCGATCGTGCGGTCGAACACCTTGCCGATGATGCCGGGCGCGGGTTCGTTGGGCTCGACGTCGCGATACACCGACGACACGCCCGGTGCGACGCTCTGCGCGAGCCGGATCTTGAATTCGCGAAAGCCGCTGCAGCCGAGCGCCTGGCAGAAGCGCGCGATGGTCGGCTGGCTGACGCCCGCGCGGGTCGACAGCTCGGTCATCGCGAGGTCGAGTACCTCGCGGGGCGCGGCGAGGATGTAGTCGGCGAGCTTGCGCTCGGACGGGCGCAGGTCGGCGCGGATCGCTTCAATGCGAGGCAGCATGGGGCGGTGGCTGGAAATGGGGTTCGGGTGAGCGAGTGTATCGCAATCGAATTGTAGAAAATCTACATGAAAATGCTAGCTCCATTGCCGGTAATTTCTGCCCTGGTTGGGGTGGTTGATTAGGGTTTTCACTAGGTAAAGCCTTACTGGTGGCGGGAATGTGGGTTGCGTGCCGGTTGATCCGCATTGCGCGCATGTAGTTTTTCTACTAGACTGGCTTCGTTCGTTCGACACACTCGACCGTCCCCACGATTCCAACCGCCGGTGTCGTCCGGCATACAGGAGCGCCCAGCATGACGTCGCTGCACCCCACTCTGGCGAAAGTCACCGAACGCGTGATCGCCCGCAGCCAATCGACCCGTTCCGCCTATCTGCAGCGCCTCGACGGCGCGCAAGGCAAGTTCCCGGCGCGCGGCGCGCTGTCGTGCGCGAACCTCGCGCACGGCTTCGCGGGTCTCGAAGGCAGCGACAAGTTCCAGATCAAGGCGATCCGCGAGCCGAACATCGGCATCGTGTCCTCGTACAACGAGATGCTGTCCGCGCACGCGCCGTACAAGGATTTCCCCGACATCATCAAGGCCGCCGCGCGTGAGAACGGCGGCGTCGCGCAGTTCGCGGGCGGCGTGCCGGCGATGTGCGACGGCGTCACGCAGGGCAACCCCGGGATGGAGCTGTCGCTGTTCTCGCGCGAGGCGATCGCGATGGGCACGGCGATCGCGCTCACGCACAACATGTTCGACGCGGCGCTCTGCCTCGGCATCTGCGACAAGATCGTGCCGGGCCTCCTGATCGGCGCGCTGCAGTTCGGCCACCTGCCGACCATCTTCGTGCCGGCCGGCCCGATGACGAGCGGCCTGTCGAACGACGACAAGGCGAAGATCCGCCAGCAGTTCGCGACCGGCCAGGTCGGCCGCGACGCGCTGCTCGAAGCCGAATCGGCCGCGTATCACGGCCACGGCACCTGCACGTTCTACGGCACCGCGAACAGCAACCAGATGCTGATGGAGCTGATGGGCCTGCACCTGCCGGGCTCGGCGTTCGTCCATCCGCACACGCCGCTGCGTACCGCGCTGACGGCCGAAGCCGCGCGCCGCGTGCTCGACCTGACGGTCGAGCGCGGCCAGTACACGCCGATCGGCCATGTGATCGACGAGAAGGCGATCGTCAACGGGATCGTCGCGCTGCTCGCGACGGGCGGCTCGACCAACCACACGCTGCACCTCGTCGCGATCGCGCGCGCGGCCGGCGTGCTGATCGACTGGAACGATTTCGACGAGCTGTCGGCCGTCGTGCCGCTGCTCGCGAAGATCTACCCGAACGGCAAGGCGGACGTGAACCATTTCCACGCGGCGGGCGGCGTTGCGTTCCTGGTGCGCAACCTGCTCGAAGGCGGGCTGCTGCACGAAGACGTGACGACGGTCGCGGGCAAGGGCCTGTCGCACTACACGAAGGAGCCGAAGTTGATCGACGGCAAGCTGACGTGGGTCGACGGCACGGCCGAGAGCCACGACACGAAGGTGCTGCGCGGCATTCGCGAGCCGTTCCAGCCGGACGGTGGCCTGCGCCTGATGCAGGGCCGGCTCGGCCGCGGCGTGATCAAGATTTCGGCGGTCGCGCCCGAGCACCGCAAGGTGACGGCGCCCGCGATCGTGTTCGATTCGCAGGAAGCCGTGCAGGCGGCATTCGATCGCGGCGAGCTGAAGCGCGATTTCGTCGCGGTCGTGCGCTTCCAGGGCGCCCGCGCGAACGGGATGCCCGAGCTGCACCGTTTGACGCCGCTGCTCGGCGTGCTGCAGGATCAGGGCTTCCACGTCGCGCTCGTCACCGACGGCCGCATGTCCGGCGCATCGGGCAAGGTGCCGGCGGTGATCCACGTGTCGCCGGAAGCGCTGCTGGCCGGCCCGCTCGGCAAGGTGCAGACGGGCGACACGCTCGTGATCGACGCGGAAGCCGGCATCCTCGACATCGAGGTCGACGAAGCCGAGTGGCAGGCGCGCGCGGTGGCGCAGCCGCTGCACCAGGCCGACAACGAGACGGGTTTCGGGCGTGAACTGTTCGGCGTGTTCCGCGCGGCGGCCGCGCCGGCCGAGCAGGGCGCATCGGTTTTCGGGACGCTGGTCGGCGAAACGGCCGTCGGCGTCGCTGCATGAATTTCAAGGAGTGTCATCAATGAAGACGATTGGCGAAATCGTGAAGCTGGGCCCGGTGATTCCGGTGCTCGCCTTCGACTCGGTCGAGCAGGGTGAACACGTGTCGCGCGCGTTGCACGCGGGCGGCGTCAAGGTGCTCGAGATCACGCTGCGCACGCCGGCGGGCCTGGAGGCGATCCAGCGCGCGAGCCAGCTCGCGGACGACATCGTTGTCGGCGTCGGCACGATCACGAAGCCCGAGCACTGCGCGCAGGCGAAGCGCGCGGGCGCGAAGTTCGGCGTGTCGCCGGGCCTGACGAAGGACCTGCACCTCGCGTCGCTCGACGCGGACCTGCCGCTGCTGCCGGGCGTGATGACGCCGAGCGACATCATCCAGGCGCTCGAATTCGGCTACGAGATCGTCAAGTTCTTCCCCGCGCAGCAGGCTGGCGGCGTGCCGATGCTGCAGGCGTTCCACGGCCCGTTTCCGGCGCTGAAGTTCTGCCCGACGGGCGGCATCACGGCCGAAAGCGCGCCGAGTTTCCTGAAGCTGCCGAACGTCGTGTGCGTCGGCGGCTCATGGCTCACGCCGAAAGCCGCGCTCGCCGCGCAGGATTGGGCCGAGGTCACGCGCCTCGCGCAAGCCGCGAGCCAGCTCCCCCGTTAATACTTGTATGAAATGATCGTTCGACCCTCGGTAAACGAGCGCTTAGTGCTTGTTTTCCCGAGGGTTTTTGCTGATGGAACCGGTTCTATCCGCGGGCCGCAAAGATAAGTAAAATTCAGCGTCCTCACGGGGTGGGTACCCCCCGTGTTTCGGAGACCTGCATAGCCGGGCATACTCGCAACACCTCGCCCGGTTCGAACAAATTCTAGGAGGAGTGCCACATGGGGGCTGTCCAAGGCAGCATGCTGCTCGTATTCACGCTGATCGCGATCGCCGCGCTGATCCTGATGATCGCGCGCTACAAGATCTACCCGTTCCTGGTGCTGATCATCGTGTCGTTGGGCCTCGGTCTCGTCGTCGGCATGCCGATGGACAAGATCGTCAAGTCGTTCGAAACGGGCACCGGCGGCACGCTTGGCCACATTGCGATCGTCGTCGGCCTCGGCACGATGCTCGGCAAGATGATGGCCGAATCGGGCGGCGCCGAACGGATCGCGACCACGCTGATCGACTGGTTCGGTGAAAAGAACATCCACTGGGCGATGATGTTCGTCGCGATCATCGTCGGCCTGCCGGTGTTCTTCGAAGTCGGCTTCGTGCTGCTGATCCCGATCGCGTTCAACGTCGCGAAGCGCACCGGCAAGTCGCTGCTCGTCGTCGGCCTGCCGATGGTGGCCGGCCTGTCCGTCGTGCACGGGCTGATCCCGCCGCACCCGGCCGCGCTGCTGGCCGTTCAGCAATACGGCGCCGATATCGGCAAGACGATCGCATTCGGCCTGATCGTCGGCGTGCCGACCGCGATCATCGCCGGTCCGCTGTTCGCGCTGATGATCTCGAAGTTCGTGAAGCTGCCGGAAAACAATCCGCTCGCGGCGCAGTTCGTCGATACGCACACGGAGGGTCGCAAGCGCGAACTGCCGAGCTTCGGCATCACGCTGTTCACGATCCTGCTGCCCGTCGTGCTGATGCTGGTCGGCAGCTGGGCCGACCTGGTGTTCGCGCCGAAGTCGCTGCCGAACAACCTGCTGCGCTTTGCCGGCAACTCCGACGTCGCGCTGCTGATCGCCGTGCTGGTGAGCTTCTTCACGTTCGGCAAGCTGCAGGGCTTCAACCGCGACCAGATCCAGAAGTTCTGCAGCGAGTGTCTGGCGCCGATCGCCGGCATCACGCTGATCGTCGGTGCGGGCGGCGGCTTCGGCGGCGTCCTGCGCGACAGCGGGATCTCGCAGCAGATCGTCGAGACCGCAAAGCATGCGCATCTGTCGCCCCTGCTGCTCGGCTGGTTCGTCGCGGCGCTGATGCGTCTCGCGACGGGGTCAGCGACGGTCGCGATGACGACGGCCTGCGGCATCGTCGCGCCGATCGCGGCGGCGTCCGGCGCGGCGGTCAGCCCGGAGCTGCTGGTGCTCGCGACGGGCTCGGGCTCGCTGATCTTCTCGCACGTGAACGACGGCGGCTTCTGGCTGATCAAGGAATACTTCGGGATGACGGTCGGTCAGACGTTCAAGACCTGGTCGCTGCTTGAAACCATCATCTCGGTGCTCGGTCTTAGCTTCACGCTGCTGCTGAGCTTGGTTCTGTAACAAGGGGTAGTCAATGATTCTGATCGCAATGGGCGTGTCGGGCGCGGGCAAGTCGCGAATCGGCGAAATGCTGGCGGAACGCCTGTCGTGCAGCTATACCGATGGCGACACGTTTCACAGCGCGGCGAACAAGGAAAAGATGCATCACGGCATTCCGCTGACCGACGACGACCGCTGGCCGTGGCTGCGCACGATCCGCGCGGCCATCGAGGAAAAGCAGCGCGCCGGCGAGACGGCCGTGTTCACGTGCTCGTCGCTGAAGCGGTCGTACCGCGACGTGCTGCGCGGCACCGACACCGACGTGCGGTTCGTGTATCTGAAGGGCTCGTTCGAGGTATTGCAGGAGCGCCTGAAGAGCCGCACGGGCCATTTCTTCGATCCGTCGCTGCTGAAGAGCCAGCTCGACACGCTCGAGGAGCCGGGCCCGGACGAAGCGATCGAGGTCAGCATCGAGCTGACGCCCGAACAGATCGTCAATGAAGTGATGGTGAAGATCGGCTTCGCGCAGCAGCACTGAGCGCGGTTTGCCGCAATCGTCATGAAAAAGGCGCCTTCGGGCGCCTTTTTCGTTGGCGGCGCGCGCGCCGGTCAGGCTGCGTGCGCGTGCCGCGCGATGCCGTCGAGCAGCACGTCGAGCATCGTGTCATGCACCACGGTCGGATCGAGCCGCGCGTAGAGCGGCGCGGCCGATTTGACGAGCGGATGCGCGGTATCGGGCAGCGCATTCATTTCCGCGAGCTCGACGTCGTTCGCGGGCCGCGTGAGGCCGCCGGCCTCGGCGGCGGCGAGTCCGATCACGCTCGCATACCAGCCGACGCACACGGCCGGCAGTGCGGTGCGCGCGATGCCGGCGTCGGCCAGCGCGCGATGGACGGCCTCGATGTGCGCGAGATCGGCCGGCCCCGTGCTCATGTGGCGCTGCAGCAGCGCGAACGCGGCGGGGTAGCGCAGCGCGAGCGCGCGGTACTGGCGCGCGAGATCGCGCAGCCGCTCGCGCCACGGCAGCGTGTCGTCGACCGGCACCAGCGAGCGCGACAGCGCATTCGCGATCGCACGGGTCAGGCCATCCTTCGACTTGAAGTGATACAGCACGCTCATCGGGTCGCAGCCGACCGACTGCGCGAGCTTGCGCACGCTGAACGCGGCTTCGCCGACCTCTTCGAGCAGCGCGAGCGCGGCCGCGACGATCGCGTCCTTGTCGAGGCCGCGCGGGCCTTGGGCGGGTTTGTCTTTCATGGGGGCGGTGGGGCGTCCGGCTGTCAACTTGACGAAAGCATATTCTACGCTGTAGAATTATTTCTGCGGTGTAGAAATTGGGTGTCCCGGCACCTTTCAATTCGTGCTTTCGCACAGTCCGGGATCCAGACAGACACATGCGTGCCTGCCGTCAACACGGGCCATCGCGCCCTTTATCTCGTTGACACCCAAGTGGAACCGGCTGCCCCACCCGCGAAGCCTCACGGCCCTTCGACAGGCGGCCCAAGACCATGCAAGTGCAATCATGACCACCTACAACAAACCCCTGATCCAGGGCGAATCGCGTTTCGACCAGACGCAACTGAACATCGAAAAGGACAACTGGAACTGGTGCGAGCCGTCCCGCTACGACGGCGAGCGTCCGGCCAACTGGTACGAGGCGTCGCTGTCGCGCCGTGAAAGCGGCGCGCCGCTCGCGCACGACGCCGTGTGCGACGTGCTGGTGATCGGCTCGGGGCTGCTCGGCGCGTCGGCCGCGCTGCATCTCGCGGAAGCGGGGGTCGACACGATCCTCGTCGACAAGCATCACGTCGGCTCCGCGGCGTCGGGCCGCAACGGCGGCCAGCTCACGCCGGGCCTCGCGCGCTGGGAAGCCGCCGACATGATCGACTACCTGTCGCACGACGATGCGAAGCGGCTGTGGCGCTTCGCGTCGACCGAATCGATGGACCTGATCGATGAAATCGGCGCGCGTTACGCGCTCGACCTCGATCGCAAGAGCGGCCACGTGACGGCGGCGGTCCACCCGGGCCACATGAGCGCGCTGCTCGACGGCGCGGACGCCCGCCGCCATCTCGGCGACGCCGGCGTGACGCTCGTCGGCCGCCATCAGCTGCACGACGAATACGTGCGCTCGGGCCTGTATCACGGCGCGGCGATCGACGCGCTCGGCGGCCAGCTTCATCCGCTCGCGCTGGTGCGCGGCCTCGTGCACGGCTTCCAGTTGAACGGCGGCGCGCTGTACGAGGGCACCGAGGTGCTCGAGCTCGACGAAACGCCCGCGGGCGTCGTCGCGACGACGCCGGGCGGCACGATCACCGCGCGTCGCGGCGTCGTGCTCGCGCTGCACAACACGACGTTCCGGCTGCTGGATGACGGCGGCGCGACCACCGTGCCGTTCTTCACGTACGTCAGCGTGACGGCGCCGCTCGACGTCGATGTCGCGACGCTGATGCCGGCCGGCATGCCGGTGTACGACACGCAGTTCCAGATCGACTACTACCGGCCGGTGCGCGGCAACCGCCTGCTGTTCGGCGGGCAGGGCACCGGCACGTGCTGGGCGCAGCAGGACGTCAACGCGTATCTGCTGACGCGGCTGAACACGGTGTTCCCGCAGCACGACGGCCGCTTCGCGCTCGACTACTGCTGGAGCGGCGTCAGCGACTTCACGCTGAACGGCGCGACCGACAGCCGCAAGACCGACGGCCGCGTGCCGATGTACATGGTGCAGGGCTGGAGCGGGCACGGCGTCGCGCAGACGGTGCGGATCGGCAAGGCGATCTGCGACGATTTCGTCGGCCGCAATGACGATTTCTCGATGCTGACCGGCATCGACCACCGCGAGATTCCGCTCGGCCGGCAGTTGTCGCCGATCGCGATTCCGGCCGCGAAGGCGGCGATGAGCGTGATGAGCGCGCTGAATCCGGGGCGGATGATCTCGTTCTGAGGTTCCGGTTTTCCGATGTCGTGGCCGCACGCCGGCCGCCAAGAAAAAAGCCCGATGCGAACTTGCTCGCATCGGGCTTTTTTTCCGTCCGGCGACGGCGGCGCTTACGCGATCCGCTTCGCGAGGTCGACGGCCTTGCCGATGTACGACGCAGGCGTCATCGCGAGCAGGCGATCCTTCGCGTCTTGCGGGATCGCCAGCGTGCCGACGAATTCCTGCAGCGCTTCGCGCGTGATGCCCTTGCCGCGCGTCAGTTCCTTCAGCTGTTCGTACGGGTTCTCGATGCCGTAGCGGCGCATCACCGTCTGCACCGGCTCCGCGAGCACTTCCCAGCAGTTGTCGAGGTCTTCGTTCAGGCGCTGCGGGTTCACTTCGAGCTTGTCGAGGCCGCGGATCAGCGAGTCGTACGCGAGCAGCGAGTAGCCGAGCGCGACGCCCATGTTGCGCAGGACCGTCGAGTCGGTCAGGTCACGCTGCCAGCGCGACACCGGCAGCTTGTCGGCGAGGTGGCGCAGCGTCGCGTTCGCGAGGCCGAGGTTGCCTTCCGAGTTCTCGAAATCGATCGGGTTGACCTTGTGCGGCATCGTCGACGAGCCGATCTCGCCGGCCTTCGTCTTCTGCTTGAAGTAGCCGACCGAGATGTAGCCCCACACGTCGCGGTCGAGGTCGAGCAGGATCGTGTTCGCGCGTGCGACCGCGTCGAACAGCTCGGCCATGTAGTCGTGCGGCTCGATCTGGATCGTGTACGGGTTGAACGTCAGCTTCAGGCGGTTCTCGATCACGTCGCGCGAGAACGCTTCCCAGTCGAATTCCGGATACGCGGACAGGTGCGCGTTGAAGTTGCCGACCGCGCCGTTCATCTTGCCGAGGATCTCGACCTTCTCGATGCGCGTGATCGCGCGGGCGAGGCGCGCGGCGACGTTCGCGAGTTCCTTGCCGAGCGTCGTCGGGCTGGCCGGCTGGCCGTGCGTGCGCGACAGCATCGGCTGCTCGGCGAGCGCGTGCGACAGCGCGACGAGGCGCTGGTGGACCGTGCGCAGCGCCGGCAGGATCACGTGCTCGCGTGCGCCGGCGAGCATCATCCCGTGCGACGTGTTGTTGATGTCTTCGGACGTGCACGCGAAGTGGATGAATTCGCTGGCCTTTTCGAGCTCGGCCTGGCCCTTGACCGATTCCTTCAGCCAGTATTCGACGGCCTTCACGTCGTGGTTCGTCACGCGCTCGATTTCCTTGATGCGCGCGGCGTCGTGCGCGGTGAAGCGCTCGGCGAGCTGCAGCAGGAATTGTTCGGAGGCGTCGGAGAAGCGCGGGACTTCCGCGAAGCCGGCGCGCGACAGCGCGATCAGCCAGTGCACCTCGACGGTGACGCGGTGGCGCATGAAGGCGGCTTCGGAGAGCCAGTCGCGCAGCGCTTCGGTCTTGCTGGCGTAGCGGCCGTCGATGGGCGAGAGCGCGGTGAGGGCGAAAAGCGTATCGGGACGAGTGTCGGACATGATCGGGCGGGCCTTGGAGCCGGA
>NZ_VWWG01000140.1:0-16425 GCF_011753085.1 Burkholderia sp. Tr-862 | reverse complement strand
GGTCCGTGCGCGGCGCCCGGCGCGTCGGGCGGTTCGTGCAGCCAGCGCCACGTCAGCGCGGCCGATCCGGCACACAGCAGCATCAGCGCGCCGTACACCGCGGCGAAGCCGGCATGCGACGCGAGCGACGGCAGCAGTGCCGCGCCGACGCCGCCGCCGAGCGGCACGGCCGTCTGGCGGATGCTCATCGCGAGCCCGCGTTCGCGCTCGCCGAACCAGCGCATCACCGCGCGTCCGCTCGAGCCGTTCACGCTGCCGCCGAGCAGGCCGACGCAGCACATCGCCGCGACGACGCGCATGAGCGGCGGCACGGCGTGCGCGCTCGGGACGATCGTGAGCACCATCAGCGCCAGCATCGCGGCCGTCGCGACGAGGCCGGTGAGCAACACGCGGCGGTCGCCGAAACGGTCGGCGGCGATTCCCCACGGCAGCTCCGACAGCGCGACGCCGAAGCCGAGCGCGCCGAGCACGAGGCCGAGCGCGCCGTTGTCGAGGTGGTAGGCCGAGCGCATCCACACGGCGGTGGTCGGAATGCCGGCCGCGGCGGCGGAAAAGCTCATGTTCGCGGCGACGCCGGCCGCGAGCACGCGCCAGCGATGGGCCGGGCCGCGCGCATCGTGCGCGGGCGAGGACGGGGAAGCGAGGCAGGAGGTATCCATGGCGACAGAGCCCATTCGGAAATTGACATCGCCAGTGTGGCGACCTACATTCATCCTGAAAATCGGAAAGTTTTTGATGAATCGTTCGATAAAGCGGGATGATTGAGATGTCCGGACAAGACAATGCCCATGGCGCGGCGCCGCTCGCGCTACCCGACGCGGCGCTGGCCCGGCCGAACTTCGACGTCGCGGCGTTGCGCAGCCTGGTCGCGGGCGTGGATCTCGGCAGCTTCGCGAAGGCTGCCGATCGCGTCGCGCGTTCTTCGTCGGCGGTGAGCGCCCAGATCCGCAAGCTCGAGGAGCAGGCCGGCACGCCGCTGTTCGTGAAGGCCGGGCGCGGGCTCGCGCTGACCGACGCCGGCGACGCGATGCTGCGCTATGCGCGGCGGATGATCGAACTGAACGACGAAGCGGCCGCGGCCGTGCGCGGCGTGAATCTCGACGGCTGGGTGCGGGTCGGCCTGCAGGAGGATTTCGGTGAAGCGATCCTGCCCGACGTGCTCGGGCGTTTCGCGCGTGCGCATCCGAAGGTGAGGATCGAGGCGCGCGTCGCGCGCAACGCCGAGCTGCTCGAGCGGCTCGACGCGAACCAGCTCGATCTCGCGCTGGTGTGGGGCGACCCGGCGTCGGCGACGCTCGTGTCGCGCGCGGGCATCGACAGCGACGCGATCGCGCAGGTGCCGATGCAGTGGATCGCGGCGGTCGGCGCGGCGGGCTTCGGCATGCCGGACGGCGGTGGCCCGGCGGATGCGGCCGACGACGGTGATGCGAGTCTTCGTGTGATGCGCGCGTCGGGCGAGCCGCTGCCGCTCGTCGTGTTCGACCGGCCGTGCCGCTTCTTCGGCGCGGCGACCGACGCGCTCGATCGCGCGGGCGTGCCGTGGCGCGTCGCGTTCACGACGCCGAGCCTGGCCGGCCTGTGGGCCGCGGCGGCAGCCGGCCTCGGGCTGACGGTGCGCTCGCATTATGGGCTGCCAGCGTCGGTGCGCGTGCTCGACGCGGCGTCGTTCGGGCTGCCCGAACTGCCGAGCCTGCCGCTGATGCTGCTGCGGCGTACGTCGTCGGCGACGCCGACCGTCGAGCGGCTCGCGCGGATCGTCACGCAGGCGGTGCGGGACGCGACGCAGGCAGAGGTCGGGGCGCTGGCGGCTTGACGCAACGTGCCGGAGCGCCGGCGCGGTATGCGTCGGCACGCCTCTGCCGATCGGCCGAATGGAGCGATCAGGTGAACGGGACTACAGTGATGGGCACCTGAAACGGAGGTCATCATGCAAGACACGAACCTGCCCAACGGCATTGCAATCGGCCCAACGCAGCAAGGCGACGTATCGGGCCCGGCTGACGGGACTCACGTCGATTCAGTCGGGTCGGCGAAGTTGCCCATTCGCTTCGGCGTTCTACAAGGTCAGGCGTGGATCGCGGATGATTTCGACGCACCGTTGCCGGCGTATCTGCTGGACGCGTTCGAGGGACGCTGATGCGCCTGCTGCTCGATACGCACATCTTCTTGTGGATCGTGACCAACGACCCGAAGCTTAGCGCGCGGGCGCGCAAACTGATCTCGGGTGCGGACGAACGCTTCGTCAGCAGCGCGAGTATCTGGGAGGCGGCCATCAAGGCCGGCCTCGGGAAGCTCGACATCGACGTGGGCAGATTGATCGGCTCAATCAGCACGAGCGGAGTGCGCGAACTGCCGGTTCGCGCCGTGCATGGGGCGGCGGTGCGTGATTTACCGCACCACCATCGCGATCCGTTCGATCGCTTGCTCGTCGCGCAGGCTCGGCATGAACCGCTGCAACTCGTCACGGCCGACGCCCAGCTTGCGCGGTACGGCCTGTCTCTCGTTCTGACAGTTTGAAACAATCTGGCGAAGATTCGCCCATTGTCCGAGCCGCGCGCCGCGCCGCGGCCTATGCGACGGCGCTGTCCGGCGCGATTGACCCGAGCGTGGCGAGAATTCCGGCCAACGTGTCCCGCAACCCGTCGCTCGCCGGCACGAACGGCAGCCGCAACCCGTCCTCGCACCACCCCTGCGCGGCCAGCACCGCCTTCACCGGGGCCGGATTCGGCTCCGCGAACAGCGCCGCGACCAGCGGCTGCAGCGCGACCGACAGCTTGCGCGCGTCGGCGAGCCGGCCGTCGCGCAGCAGCGCATGGATGCGCACGTGCCATTCGGGCAGCACATGCGCGCTGCTCGCGATTGCGCCATGCGCGCCGGCACACAGCGCGGCGAAGTTCTGGTTGTCGTCGCCGGAAAGGATCGCGAGCGGCGTGTCGTGCACGAGCCGGCTCATCCGGTCGAGCGTGCCGCCGCATTCCTTGATGCCCGCGACGCGCGGGTCGCGCGCGAGCGCCTGCAGCGTCTCCAGTTCGACGTTCACGCCGGTGCGGTACGGGATGTTGTAGACGAGGACCGGCAGGTCGGCCGCGTCGACGATCGCTTCGACATGGCGGCGGATGCCGTCCTGCGTCGGCCGAACATAGACGGGCGGCGTGACGAGCAGCCCGTCGGGCCGTAGCGCGGCGAGTTCGCGTGCGCGGGCGGCCGCGAAGTGCGTCGCGCTCGCGGTGAGCCCGACGACGACCGGCAGGTCGGGCACCGCCTCGCGCAGCGTCGCGAACACGGCGTCCTGTTCGCGCGCGTCGAGCAGCACGCCTTCACCGGTCGTCGCGCCTGCGACGAACCCCGCGATACCCGCCGCCGCATAGTGGCGCGCGAGTCGCGCGAGCGCGCCGTGGTCGACCTCGCCGTCGTGGAACGGCGTGATGAGCGGCAGCCAGATACCTTCGAAACGTGTGTGCATGCAAAGCCTCATGGTGGAAACGGAGTGGGAAGGAACCGTTCCGCCGGCGAGGTGCCGGAGCGAGGCGTGCGAGCAAGGAAAAAGAAACGACCTGCGGGCATCCCGTCCGGCATTCGCCTGACGGGACGCGACGTCCCCGTCAGTCGAGGAGTCGTTTTTTCAGTTTCAGCCCGGCCGCGCGCGCACCTGCCGCAATGGCGGCAAGGATCGACGACGAGCGCAGGGCAGCGGACATGGATGAACCGTGAAAAGGGCTGAGCGGCGATCTTAACATCGGATCCGGCGCGCACGCGAGCGTGCGCCGGTTAGCAGAATTCGAGATTTGCTTTGCACGACAGATTGGAAGGCGCACGACGGCCGGCCGCTAGAATGCCCGCTTACGTTTCGATGACAGCGCGCACGCGTGCCGTCACGCACCTTCAACACCACTGGAAACGGGGCATATCACGATGGCAAGCATCAAGGGGATCGGTCGCTGGCTGCACACGGGCACCGCGGCGGCGCTGGTCGTGGCGGCAACGGCCGCGCACGCGGACACGTCGATCCTGAACGTGTCGTATGACGTGACGCGCGAGCTGTACAAGGACATCAACACGAGCTTCGCCGCCGCGTACAAGCAGCAGACCGGCGAAACCGTGACGATCAAGCAGTCGCACGGCGCGTCGAGCGCGCAGGCGCTGTCGGTACTGCAGGGGCTGCAGGCCGATGTCGTGACGATGAACCAGCCAAACGACATCGACCTGCTCGCCGAGCGGGGCCAGTTGCTGCCGAAGGACTGGCGCGCGCGCTTCCCCGACAGCAGCTCGCCGTACTCGACGACGATGGTGTTCCTCGTGCGCAAGGGTAACCCGAAGGCGATCAGGGACTGGAGCGATCTCGCGAAGCCGGGCGTGCAGGTGATCATCGCGAACCCGAAGACTTCCGGTAACGGCCGCTACGCGTATCTCGCCGCATGGGGCTACCAGAAGCAGAAGGGCGCGACCGACCAGCAGGCGCTCGACTTCGAGAAGGCGATCTTCCGCAACGTGCCGGTGCTGGACTCGGGCGGCCGCGGCGCGACGACGACCTTCACGCAGCGCGGCATCGGCGACGTGCTCGTCACGTTCGAGAACGAAGTCGCGCTGATGGACACGGGCGCGTCGGGGGCGGAATTCGATCCCGTGTACCCGTCGGCGAGCATCCTCGCGGAGCCGCCCGTCGCCGTCGTCGACAAGGTCGCCGACAAGAAGGGCACGCGCAAGATCGCGCAGGCGTATCTCGACTACCTGTACACGCCGCAGGCGCAGGAGATCATCGCGCAGCACCATCTGCGCCCGCGCGACGCGAACGTGCTGAAGAAGCACGCGGCCGAGTTCAAGCCGCTGAAGACGTTCAGCGTCGAGCAGGTTTTCGGCAGCTGGGCGAACGCGCAGAAAACCCACTTCGCCGACGGCGGCACGTTCGATCGCGTGATCGTCGACCGCAAGTAGGCGGCACGCCGCACGCCGCGTGCGTGCCGGCAAGATGACCGCGCAGCCGGCCGCCGATGCGGCCGGCTTTTTTTCGCGCCGCACGCGCAACGCCGCCGCGCATCGCTGCGCATTCCCGGCCGCCGCCCCGCGTGCTACGCTCATCGCCTCCTTGCTTCCGGCCTTGCGCGATGAACGTCGATTCGTCCTCCCCAGCTTCCCGCGGCCGTGGCCGCAAGCTCTGGTCGGGCACCCGCCCCGTGATCGCGTACGGGATGCCGCCGCTTGGCTGGCGCGACCTCTATCACCGTGCGCTGACGGTGAGCTGGCCCGTATTCTTCCTGTCGCTCGCGATACTGTTCCTGCTGCTCAACGCCGGCTTCGCGGCGCTCTACCTGCTCGGCGACGCGGCGATCGCGAACCAGTCGCCGGCGGGCTTCGGCGGCGCGTTCTTCTTCAGCGTCGAGACGCTCGCGACGGTCGGCTACGGCGACATGCATCCGCAGACCGTCTACGCGCACCTGGTCTCGACGTTCGAGATCTTCATCGGGATGTCGGGCATCGCGATGGCGACCGGTCTCGTGTTCGCGCGGTTTTCGCGGCCGCAGGCGAAGATCCTGTTCGCGCGGCTGGCGATCGTGCGCCCGCTGAACGGGCGGATGACGCTGATGGTGCGTGCCGCGAATGCGCGCCAGAACGTGATCGCCGAAGCGCAGGCGAAGCTGCGGCTGATGCGCGTCGAGGGTACGCACGAGGGTTATACGCTGCGCAAGATCCACGACCTGCCGCTCGTGCGCAACGAGCATCCGATCTTCCTGCTCGGCTGGAACCTGATGCACGTGATCGACGAAACGAGCCCGCTGTTCGGTGAGACGGCTGAATCGCTCGCCGCGCGCGACGCGTCGCTGCTGATCACGATCGAGGGCTCCGACGAGACGACCGCACAGGTCATGCAGGCGCGCTACTCATGGACGCATGCGGACATCCGCTGGCGTCACCGCTATGTCGACCTGATGCATGAAGAAGACGGCATCACGCATATCGACTACACGCATTTTCACGAGGTCGTGCCGGTCGACGCCGATAGCGACGAACGCGGTTCGCCGGGCGTGATCGAGGACGGGTCGGCGGCGCAGGCGTCCGGGCCCGCTGCATGACGTTGGCGACCGGCGCGAACGGGCGCCGGCGCCCGGATGCGACCGCCGCAACCGGCTGCCGCGCCGCGCACGCGTCACGGATGCAGCAGACGCGCCGCTTCGCGCTGTTCGACCGCCACCGCGCGGCGATGGCCGTCGCGGTCCTCGGCGCGCGTGACGTAGTCGCCGAGCACGCCTTCGTGCGGGAGCAGGTGCGCGTCGAACGCGATCTTCAGTGTGCTGGCGAGCAGCAGGTCGGCCGCGGTGAAGCGGTCGCCGACGAGCCAGCGGCTGTGGGCGAGCGTTTGCGCGAGCGCACGCTGCACCCGCGTGATGTTGCCCCAGCCGAACGCGACCGGATTGCTCGACGCGCCGGTGAATTTCTCGGCCATCGCCGGTTCGAGGCAGGTGGGCGTGAAGAACATCCACTGCAGGAAGCGGCCGCGCAGCGGATCGTCGGGCGCGATTCCGAGCCCGGCGCCCGGGCAGCGATCGGCGAGATAGAGCAGCACCGCGCCCGATTCGGCGAACGGCTCGCTGCCGTCGTCGAGCGCGGGCAGCTTGGCCATCGGATTGACCTGGACGAACGCGTCGCTGCCCTGTTCGTGCGAACGCAGATCGATCGGCACGAGCTCGTAGACGGCGCCGATTTCCTCCAGCATCCACAGCGCCCGGAATGCCCGGGTTTTGGGCCAGTAGTAGAGCTTCATCGCGCCTCCGCGTTGGGGTGTGCGTGTCGGTTCGGTCGATGCTCAAGCGTACCCGAGTGGAAGGGGTTCGGACAGGGGCGGGTGGCGCGAGCGGGCGGCGGATCGTGGCACGGTGTTGAGCGGCCGTTCGCGCGTTCGACCGATTGGGAATGGACGGAGAATCTCCCGCAGAGCCACGTTAAGCGGTAGTTCATGCTTTAACTAGTCATAAATTAACTAGTTATGAATTGACGAGAGAGTGCGCGGCTGAAACGAGCGCGACCACAGTGTCCGGCCGACCTTGCAGCAGCGTCGGCGCGCGGGCCGCATGAGCTTGGACGAGGGTCGTCGACGGACCGCGAAATGCGGAAACCCAGTCATCTTGCGCGGGTCGCCCGAATCGTCGAATTCAAGACCAGGGAATCGCATGCGCCGCATGCCGGTTCGATCGCACACGGAGAACAGCAACGAATGGCGAACGACGATCGCACCACGATCATTCCCCGGCGCACGCCGGAATCGGCCGCGATGCGGGCCGAGCTCGCGCGAACGATGGCAATCACCGCCCGGCTCAACCGTCTGACGTTCGACGATGCGCACGAAGTCCGCACCTTGTTCGGAGAACTGATCGGCAAGCCGATGGACGACAGCTTCCTGCTGATCCCGCCGTTCTACGTGACGGGCGGTGCCGACACACGGATCGGCCGCAACGTGTTCATCAACCAGAGCTGCACGTTCTATGACCTCGGCGGCCTCGACATCGGCGACGACGTGATGATCGGGCCGAACGTCAGCCTCATCACGTCGGGCCATCCGGTCGAGCCGTCCCGCCGACGCGACTTCGTCGTCGCGCGGCCGATCGTGATCGGGAACAACGTGTGGATCGGCGCGGGCGCGACGATCATCGGCGGCGTGACGGTCGGCGAGAACTCGGTGGTCGGCGCGGGTTCCGTCGTGACGCGCGACGTTCCGCCGAATACGCTGGTCGGCGGAAACCCGGCGCGGATCATCCGCTCGATTGCCGAGTGACGGTGCCTGCGGGCCTCTCTCTCGGCGGCGTGAATGTGGATAACCGGCGCTTCCGTCCACTCGAAACGCTGTGGATGCGAACGGTGAGTGTGTGGCCGGAGGCAGAATCGACGGGGCTTCCCGGCATTCGACACCGGTCGCGGGCAAGTGCATGAGCCGACGTTGCCAATGCGCTGGCCGCGCATTCCTGCGCGGTGTCGGTTGTGGATATCCCGGCTCCAAATCACTCGGCACGCTGTGATTTTCATCGGTGAGCATGACCGCCTGCGGCCGGATGCGTGATGCAGGGTGTGGACAACCGCGGCCCCGAACGACGAAAAATGCTGTGCTTTCGAAGGGTGAGCGTCGGCGGCCGATTGCGCGTGAGGCTTGCCTGGTACGGACTTTCGGGAGTCGCGCGGGTGTCGCGCGAGAATTCGGGGCGCCGCGCATTCTAACGGCACGCGCGGATCGGCGATAGATCCGGACCCGTATCACGGTGTGGATATCTCGCAGCCGAATTCACTCGAAGCGCTGTGTATTTCAATGGTGAGCGTCGGCGGCCGATCGCGCCGCGTGCCCGTTTCCGATCTTCGACACGGCTTCGAGGGTCGCGCATTCTAACCGCACTCGCGATCGCACGTTCCATTCGCGTCCGTGCGCCGATGTGGATAGCCGGTCGCGGAAGCCAGTCGACGTGCTGTGTATTTCAGCGGTGAGGGGCGTGTGCATGCGGCTCGGCCGGGTCTGCACGAATCCGGATGCACGGGTCGCCGAGCGCTTGCGGGCGCGGCTGTTCGCGCCGAAGCGGCGCCTTCGGGTGACAGGATGGCCATGCTCACCGTCGGATTTCACAGCGTCTCGACTGGTCTTGGGTTGGGCTGTCGACACCCGAATCAGCGCCCCGATTCGATCGTCGTGTCGTCGCTCACCGCTGGAATTCACAGTGTTTGGAGTCGTCGCGGGTCGAGCGGTTCGCACCCGAATCGGCGTACTCGTTTGATTGGGTGCCGTCACTCACCGTCGAAATTCACAGCGTTTAGAGTTGTCGCGGAGCGGGCTGTTCACACCGTATTGGCGCCCTTGTTCGAGCGCGTGCCGTCACTCACCATCGAAATTCACAGTGTTTGGAGTCGTCGCGGAGCAGGCTGTCCACGCCCGAATCGGCACCGTGGTTCGAGCGCGTGCCGGTGCTCACCATCGAAATTCACAGGGTTTGGAGTGTCCGCGGGCGGCGATATCCACACCCCTACCGGCGTCTCTGCGCGTCGATCTCGGCACGTCGCCGCTTGGTTTCCCGGTGCATTACCTGGTCGGCGGCGTGCGCTACCGCTTCGACGCGGGCCCGGCGAGCTTCACCGTGAACGCGTCGTTCGACTGCGCAGCGGCGCGCGCCGAGGCCGGACGGAGATGTGGATATCCTGCCGCCGAATCGACTCACGACCCTGTGCATCCGAAAGGTGAGGGCGAACGTCGCAGCGGCGAAGCAGGGATGCGGCGGTGTGGATATCTCCTGCCGGCATCGACTCGTCGCGCTGTGGATTTCAACGGTGAGCGTCGGAATCCGCTTCAGTTGTGGACCGATCGAGGTGTGGACATCCGGCCCCCGACGCGACTCGAAACCCTGTGCGATTGAACGGTGAGCGCGATCGCCTACTCGGCCGGCAACCCCCGCATCGTGGACATCCCGCGCCCGCAACCAATCCGAACGCTGTGAAATCCATGGGTGAGCACGCCGCCGTTTCTCGCCCAAACCCTTGTCGCACGGGCCGCCGCGCCCGCGGCCTGCGTCCCGCTCGTCCCCGGCCATTTCGACGCAAGCGCCCGCCCATCCCGACCGCCCCCCAACCGCCGCCCACCACCCCGCGCGAAAACTCTCTCAATTCCCGCCCGAAACCTGCGCAGTTTTTCTCACTTCGGCACCGCCCGAGCAAGATGAGAAAAAACTTTCTCGTCTCCCCGCGAAAAAATAGAGCCATCCAGCCACCCCCGGCCGGCGTCGCCCGACGCCCCGGTGCGCGGCCCAGAACAGCACAATCAGGAGACATCCCCCATGACCGCCCGCCTGCCCGTCGACGGTACGCCCGCTCTATCCGACTATCGTCTGACCGACAACCTGACCGCCACGCGCGGCCGAATCTTCCTGACCGGCACGCAGGCGCTGGTCCGCCTGTTGCTGATGCAGCGCGCATCCGACGCCGCGCAGGGGCTCAACACGGCCGGCTTCGTCAGCGGCTACCGCGGCTCGCCGCTCGGGATGGTCGACCAGCAGCTGTGGAAGGCGCAGAAGCTGCTCGACGGCAGCGGCGTGCGCTTTCTGCCCGCGATCAACGAGGAACTCGGCGGCACCGCGGTGCTCGGCACGCAGCGCGTCGAGGCCGACCCGGAGCGCACCGTCGATGGCGTGTACGCGATGTGGTATGGCAAGGGCCCCGGCGTCGACCGCGCCGGCGACGCGCTCAAGCACGGCAACGCGTATGGTTCGTCGCCGCACGGCGGCGTGCTGGTGGTGGCGGGCGACGACCATGGCTGCGTGTCGTCGTCGATGCCGCACCAGAGCGACTTCGCGATGATCGCGTGGCACATGCCGGTCGTGAACCCGTCGAACATCGCCGACATGCTCGAGTTCGGCCTGTACGGCTGGGCGCTGTCGCGCTATTCGGGCGCATGGGTCGGCTTCAAGGCGATCTCGGAGACGGTCGAGTCCGGCTCGACCGTCGATCTCGACGCGCTGCAGACGCAATGGCCGGCGCCGGCGGGCTTCACGCCGCCGGCCGGTGGCCTGCACAACCGCTGGCCCGACCTGCCGAGCCTCACGATCGAGGCGCGCCTCGCCGCGAAGCTCGACGCGGTGCGCCACTTCGCGCGCACCAACAGCATCGACAAGTGGATCGCCCCGAGCGCGCAGGCGAACGTCGGCATCGTCACCTGCGGCAAGGCGCACCTCGACCTGATGGAAGCGCTGCGCCGTCTCGACCTGACGGTGGCCGACCTCGACGTGGCCGGCGTGCGGATCTACAAGGTCGGCCTGTCGTATCCGCTCGAGATGACGCGCATCGAGACCTTCGTCGACGGGCTCGCCGAAGTGCTGGTGATCGAGGAGAAGGGCCCCGTCATCGAGCAGCAGATCAAGGACTACCTGTACAACCGCGCGGACAGCGCCCGCCCGCGCGTGCTCGGCAAGCACGATGCGCAGGGGGCCTGCCTGTTGTCCGAATTGGGCGAGCTGCGGCCGTCGCGGATCCTGCCGGTGTTCGCCGAATGGCTCGCGCGCCACAAGCCGGCGCTCGATCGCCGCGAACGCGTCGTCGATCTCGTCGCGCCGCGGATCCTGTCGAACGAAGCGGACGCGGTGAAGCGCACGCCGTACTTCTGCTCGGGCTGCCCGCACAACACGTCGACGAAGGTGCCGGAAGGCTCGATCGCGCAGGCCGGTATCGGCTGCCACTTCATGGCGTCGTGGATGGAGCGCGACACGACGGGCCTGATCCAGATGGGCGGCGAGGGCGTCGACTGGGCCGCGCACGCGATGTTCACCAACACGAAGCACGTGTTCCAGAACCTCGGCGACGGCACCTACTTCCACTCGGGCATTCTCGCGATCCGCCAGGCGGTCGCCGCGAAGGCGAACATCACGTACAAGATCCTCTACAACGACGCGGTCGCGATGACGGGCGGCCAGCCGGTCGACGGCAGCATCTCGGTGCCGCAGATCGCGCGGCAGGTCGAGGCGGAAGGCGTGTCGCGCTTCGTGGTGGTGTCCGACGAACCGGAGAAGTACGACGGCCATCACGGGCAGTTCCCGGCCGGCACGACGTTCCATCACCGCAGCGAGCTCGACACGGTGCAGCGCGAGCTGCGCGAGACGCCGGGCGTCACCGTGCTGATCTACGACCAGACCTGCGCGGCGGAGAAGCGTCGCCGCCGCAAGAAGGGCGAGTTCCCCGACCCGGACAAGCGCCTGTTCATCAACGACGCGGTGTGCGAAGGCTGCGGCGACTGCGGCGTGCAGTCGAACTGCCTGTCGGTCGAGCCGCTCGAGACGCCGCTCGGCCGCAAGCGCCGCATCGACCAGTCGTCGTGCAACAAGGACTACTCGTGCGTGAACGGCTTCTGCCCGAGCTTCGTGACGGTCGAAGGTGCGGCACTGAAGAAGGCCGCGGGCGCGGCGTTCGACGAGGCGGCGCTCGCCGCGCGCGTCGATGCGCTGCCGGTGCCGGCGACGCATCTCGACGCGGCGCCGTTCGACATGCTCGTGACGGGCGTGGGCGGCACGGGCGTCGTGACGGTCGGCGCGCTGATCAGCATGGCCGCGCACCTCGAGGGCAAGAGCGCGTCGGTGCTCGACTTCATGGGCTTCGCGCAGAAGGGCGGCTCGGTGCTGTCGTTCGTGCGGATCGCGTCGAGCGACAAATGGCTGAACCAGGTGCGCATCGACACGCAGCAGGCCGACGTGCTGCTCGCGTGCGACATGGTCGTCGGAGCGAGTGCCGAGGCGCTGCAGACGGTGCGTCACGAGCGTTCGCGGATCGTCGTCAACACGCACCGGATTCCGAACGCGTCGTTCGTGCAGGATCCCGACGCGAACCTGCACGCGGATGCGCTGCTCGAGAAGATGCATCACGCGGCCGGCGACGGCTACCTGTCGAGCTGCGACGCGCAGGCGCTCGCCGCGAAATTCCTCGGCGACTCGATCGGCGCGAACATCCTGATGCTCGGCTACGCGTGGCAGCTCGGCCTCGTGCCGGTGTCGCTCGCCGCGATGATGCGCGCGATCGAACTGAACAACGTCGCGGTGCCGATGAACAAGCTCGCGTTCTCGATCGGCCGGATGGCGGCCGGCGACGCGGCGGGCCTCGATGCGTTGTGGAACGCGCGTCACACGGTGGCCGCGCAGGCCGCGCCGGAGACGCTCGCCGAACTGATCGCCGATCGTGAAGCGCGCCTCGACGCATACGGCGGCGCGCGTTACGTCGAGCGCTACCGAGCACTGGTGAACGCGGCGCGCGCGAAGGGCGACGATGCGCTGACGCGCGCGGTCGCGACGACGTTCTACCGGCTGCTCGCGGTGAAGGACGAATACGAGGTCGCGCGGCTGTATGCGGACGGCGCATTCCGCACGGCGCTCGAAGCGCAGTTCGAAGGCGTGCCGGGGCAGGCTTATCGCGTGAAGTTCAACCTGGCGCCGCCGACGGTCGCGAAGGCGGGACGCGACGGCAGCGCGCCGAAGAAGCGCGTGTTCGGCCAGTGGATGTGGCCGGTATTCGGCATGCTGGCGCGCGTGCGCAGCCTGCGCGGCACGTGGCTCGATCCGTTCGGCCGCACGGCCGAGCGCAGGATGGAGCGCGCGCTCGCGGACGACTACGAGACGACGCTCACGCGCGCGCTTGCCGCGCTGACGGCCGGCAATGCCGCGCAGGTCGCTCAGCTGGCCGACCTGCACGCCCGCGTGCGCGGCTTCGGTCACGTGAAGGTGCGCAACCTGGCCGGCGTGAAACGCGCGGAGCGCGAGCTCGCGCTGCAGCTCGGCATCGACGCGGCGACGAGCGCGGCCGTGCAGCACGCGCTCGACGAGATGAAGGGCGCGGGGATGCTGAAGGGCATTCCGGTCGTCGTCGCGAAGTAACGCCGGCACGCGCGGAGGTGAAAACGGCGACGCTCGCGCGTCGCCGTTTTCTTGCAGGGAGGCCGTGCGGTCGCCCCGCGGCGCAGCCGCTCAGACGATCCCTTTCTTGCGCGTCGATAGCGCCGTTTCCGACAGGTCGATCTCGCGAATCAGCTTCGTCAGCGTCTCGTCGGAAATCTTGCTTTCGCCGCGCAGCCGGTACAGCACCGAGCGTTCCGCGCGCACCGCCGCGATCCGCATCTGCAGTTCCATCGTCTCGGTCTGCTTCGCTTCCGCGCGCGGCGTCGGGCCGTCCTCGGCGAGTGCGGCCAGGCGGCGGCGGTACTGGTCCATCACGCGCGCGGAGATGTCCGCGCAGCGGGCGGCGCCCGATTCGTCGAGATCGGCCGAGATCGCGTCGTGCGACGAGTCGATCGCGCGGATCGCGGCCTGCGCGGCGGCCGCGCGCGCGGTGCGTTCCTCGTCGGCGAGCGGGTTGCGCGTCGAGCGCACGCCGCGCAGCAGCAGCGGCAGCCCGATCACCGCGACGATCAGCGAACCGAGTATCACCGCCGACGCGACGAAGATCGCGGTGTCCCGCCCCGGCAGCGGTGCGCCGTCGGACAGCGCGACGGGGATCGACAGCACGCCCGCGAGCGTGACCGCGCCGCGCACGCCGCCGACCGTCATCACCGCGATCGTGCGGATGCCGGCCATCATGCCCGTGAGGCCGTGGCGCGCGGCGCGGCGGCTCGCGATCCAGCGCAGCAGCCAGACCCACAGGAAGCGGATCGCATACAGCGCGAGCATCATCGCGCACACGTTGAAGATCATCCGGCCGACGAGCGCGTCGCTCGTGTGGTGCGCGTCGACGAGCGCGCGGCCGATGATGTGCGGCAACTGCAGCCCGAGCATGATGAACACCATGCCGTTGAACACGAACTCGATCATCGCCCACGTGCTTTCGGCACGTACGCGCGACGCGACGGTGCTTTTGCGGGAGAAGCTCGTGTAGTTCATCATCATCCCGGCCGACACGGCCGCGAGCACGCCCGACAGGTCGAGGTGCTCGGCGAACAGATAGGCGGCGAACGGCACGAGCAGCGTCATCACGATGCCGGGGGCCGGGTCGCCTTCCTGCTCGGCGTTCAGGAAGCGCGTCGACAGCGCGCTGAACAGCCACGCGACGATCGCGCCCGTCGCCAGGCCGCCGGCGGCGACGATCACGAACGTGATCGACGCCTCGCGCAGCGAGAACACGCCCGTGAGCGCGGCCGCGACCGCGAACTTCAGCGCGACGAGGCCCGACGCGTCGTTCATCAGCGCCTCGCCTTCGAGGATATGCATCAGTTGCGGCGGAATCCGGCCACGGCCGGCGATGCCCGACAGCGCGACCGCGTCGGTGGGCGACAGCACGGCCGCGAGCGCGAACGCGATCGGCAGCGGCAACTCGGGTATCAGCCAGTGCGCGAAGTAGCCGACTGCGAGTACGGTCATGAACACGAGCCCGAACGCGAGCATCAGGATCGCGCGACGCTGCAGGTACAGCTCACGTTTCGGAATCCGCCAGCCGTCCGCGAACAGCAGCGGCGGAATGAACAGCAGCATGAAGATTTCGGGATCGAACGTGACGTGCAGATTGAGTTTCGGCCACGCGAGCATCGCGCCGAACGCGATCTGCATCAGCGGCAGCGGAAGCCGCAACGGCAGCACGCGTGTGGCCGCGCCGGACAGCGCGACGGTGAGCAGCAGAATCAGGACAGTAAAGACGATTTCCATCGATACGGCAATTGTGGAGAATGAAACGATCGGACGGAGTGTAGCGTGACGGCGTGACGGGTGCGTTCGAGTGCGCCGGTGCGCATGCACGCAAACGGTGCATCTGGCCTGCGCCACGCTGGTGCGGGGGCGCCGCACGCAGGCGTGGCGCGCGTGTTCAGAGCTTGCACGAAGCTTGCTTGATGCTTGCGTACCGTCCGGCACCGGCCGGACAACCGAGGATTCGACCATGACATTGCGCGCGCCATTTCGAACCACCGCCGCGTTCGGCTGCATCGCCAGGAGGAAGCCATGACGATCGTGCAGCAGGAGCGCCCGGCCACCGCGTCGCCGTATCGTTTCGAGCGGGAGATGAGCTCCGGCCTCGAACGTCTGGCGACGCGGCATCGCGACCTGACGCTCACGACCGTGTTTCAGCCGATCTTCAGCCTGTCGCACCAGCGTGCGGTGGGCTACGAGGCGCTGTTGCGCGCGCATGACGTGCTCGACCGCGCGGTGTCGCCGCTCGACGTGTTCGGCGAGGCCGCGCGCCAGGGCGAGCTGCTGCAGCTCGACCGGCTCGCGCAGGCGCTGCACCTCGAGAACTTCGCGCTGCTCGGCGCCGAGCGCGAGTGGCTGTTCCTCAACGTGCATCCGGGCGTGCTCACCGATCCGTTCCAGGCCGCCGCGCTGCTCGCGAACCTGAAGCGGATCGGCATGCCGCCGCGCCGCGTCGTGCTCGAAGTGCTCGAACAGCGCGCGGAAGACGTCGAGCGGCTCGCCGACGCCGTGCGCGAGTTCCGCGCGCAGGGCTTCCTGATCGCGCTGGACGATTTCGGCGCCGGCCACTCGAACCTCGAACGGATCTGGCAGCTGAACCCGGACATCGTGAAGCTCGACCGGATCATGCTGTCCCATGCGGCGCATCGCACGGGGCTCACCGCGATCCTGCACGGGCTCGTCACGCTGCTGCACGAGGCCGGCAAGCTGGTGCTCGTCGAAGGGATCGAGACCGAGCACGACGCGCAGATCGCGCTGTCGTGCGAGGCCGATTTCGTGCAGGGCTATTACTTCGGCCGCCCGGCGCCCGGGCTGCCCGACAGCGCAGCGGCGACCAGCTGCATCGGCGAGCTGACCGAGCGCTTTCGTGAGCAGACCGAAGCGCGCGAGCGGCGCGATGCGCAGCGGCTCGCGCCGTACCTGCGCGCATTCGAGCGCGCGGCCGAGCGGGTGGCGGCCGGCGAGCCGCTCGACGAGGTGTGCTGGAACTTCCTCGCGCTCGACGCCGCCGCGCGCTGCTTCCTGCTCGACGCGCGGA
>NZ_VWWG01000139.1:0-16775 GCF_011753085.1 Burkholderia sp. Tr-862 | reverse complement strand
GTCCGGCGAGGCGCTGCCCGACCTCGCGCTCGACGCACTCGCGCTGCCTCGCACGCTGCCGGTCGCGCTGCCGTCGACGCTCGCGCGCGAACGGCCCGACATCCGCGCGGCGGAGGCCGTGCTGCACCAGGCGAGCGCGAACGTCGGCGTGGCCACGGCGAACCTGTATCCGCGTTTTTCGATTTCGGCTGGGATCGGGTCGGAGCGCACGCGCATTGCGGATATCGTCAGCGGGCTCAATGTGTGGAACGTCGGGCTCGGCCTCACGCAGCCGCTCTTTCACGGCGGCGAACTGCGCGCGAGGAAACGCGCGGCCGAAGCGGCGTACGACGCCGCGTTCGCGAGCTATCGGGAAACCGTGCTGCTGGCGCTTCAGCAGGTGGCCGACGCGATGCGCGCGGTCGAACACGATGCGGCCGAATTGCAGGCGAGAGACACTGCTGCGCAACAGGCGGCGGCCAGCCGTGCGATTGCCGGCGACCGCTACGCAGCGGGCGGAATCAGCCTGATCGACCTGCTCGACGCACAGCGACAGGTATTGCAGACCGCGCTCGAGCGGACCCGCGCGCAAGCCGACCGGCTTGCCGATACGGCGGCGCTGTTCCAGGCGCTGGCGGGAAACTGGACGGATGATTCGCACCGCTGACCGGCATGATGACTCGACGATGCATTGCCGGACGCGGCCTGACCGACACCGCACCGGCGCCATGCACCACGCGCCCGGCACGTACCGACGAAAAAAAACCGGCCCGAAGGCCGGTTTCTTCAAACCGCATGCCGTGAGCGGCGCTTGCGCGCCGCGCGACATTTAGAAGCGGTGGATCAGGCCGACGCCGGCAGCGATCTGGTTCTGCTTCGAACCTGCGCCCACGCCGTCGCCCGTCGACGTCGTCGCGAGGATCACGCCGCCCGTCGGGGTGAGCGTGTTGCCGCTCGCGTGCTGATAAGCCTCAACTGCGTACAGACCCGTGCGCTTCGACAGGCTGTAGTACTGCGACAGCGTGACCTGATGGTACTTGGCCGAGCTCGAGATGCCGTTCGACTCGGTCGCACGCGTGTACGAGTAGCCTGCCGCGAAGTCCCACTGCGGCGCTGCCTTCCAGTGCAGCACGGCGCCTGCCGTGTTGAAGATTGCCGTGTTCCGGAAGCCCGACAGCGTACCCGGGATGTATTGCACGTTCGAGTACGAAACCGAAACGTCCCACGCCGGCGTGAACTGATAGCCTGCCGTCACCGCGAGACGCTGTTGCGCCTGGGCCGTCTTGTAGCCGTTGTTGATCGACGACACGGCCTGCTCTGCACCGTTGCCGCTCGTGTCCAGACCGTTCTGCGCGGTCGAGTTCGCGCCCCACACACCACCGCCGAGCGTCGCGTTGTTGATACGCTGGAAGCCGACCGCGATGCCTGCCGGGCCGTTCAGGTACTGGACCGCCGCGCTCCACGTCGAGCCGCGGTTCACGCTGCCTGCGACGCCGCCGAACGAGTACGAACCGCCGACCGTGAAGCCGTAGAACTTCGGCGACATGTAGACGAGCGAGTTGTTCGCGCGGTAGCTGGTATCCAGCGAATCGATATCACCCGGGTGCGCGCCGTAGTAGCCGGTCAGCCAGGTCGTCGGGCTGTACGGCGACAGCAGCGTGTAGTACGCGGTGTACTGGCGGCCTGCCGTCAGCGTACCGTACGTCTGGTTGCTCAGGCCAACCCATGCCTGACGCGTGAAGATGCCGTTCGTCCATTGCGACGAGCCGTTGTTCGCGTTGAAGCCGGCTTCCAACTGGAAGATCGCCTTCGTGCCGCCGCCGAGGTCTTCGCTGCCCTTCAGGCCGAAGCGGCTGCCCGCCCAAATGCCGGTGGCCATCTGCACCTTCGAGTGACCACCCGTGGTCGCGCCGGTTGCCGACGAGTTGTTCTGGTAGGCGATAGCGTTATCGACGATACCGTACAGGGTGACGCTGCTCTGGGCGTGGGCTGCGGTAGCGGCTGCGAGACCCACTGCCGTCATGGCGAAAGCGACGCGCTTTTTCATTGATTCTCCGTCCTCAAAGAATGATTTCTTTTCTGGTGTGGTTTTATACACATGTGCGAGTACATGCCGGTGCGATTCTGACGGATTACCAATCGTTTCCCAATACGCCCAGTCGGTCATCGTATGATCGACGCAACGCACGGGTTCACCAAACGGTTACATAACACCTGAAAACGCTTACGCGGCGGGGATTTCCGGCATTTCCCGGTGAAAACCCTAGCTTTACATTTTTACGGGTGCATCGCGACCGAGCGATGTTGTCAGACGCCTTCGGCACGTTTGTTCTGACCAATGCGCAACCGCGATCGACACCGCGATTCACATCGCCGCGCAGGATCGCTTACGTTCATGACACCCACATTTCGGGAAGCGAAATTTGAAAACGTTTCAGCCCGTGCGGGGGAGATCGGACGGAGCGGCCCGGCGAACGCGGGCCGAAGGAGGATGCCGGCGCCTCGCGCCGGCGACATTCAATGCGCGATCCGCGCGTTCACCGCGTCGACCAGCGCGTTCATGCGTGCACGGATCGCCGCGTTCGAACCGACGAGCGCGAGCGACGACGCCATGATCCGGTAGACCCGCTTGCGCGGCACCTTCGCCGGCCGCGCCGGATCGAGCCACGCGTCATGGCCGGCCAGCAGTTCGAGCGTTTCGAGGCCGATCATGATCGGCCACAGGCACGCGAGCCGCAGACGCACGAAGCGGCGCGGAATCGCCAGCGTATACAGGCACGCGTCGCGATACTGCGCGAGCGTCGCGCGCAACAGCTCGACCAGCACGCCGCGCGCGCGCGCCGACGCGTCGGGCGACATCAGGTCGGCAACGCCGATGCGATGCGCGGCCAGCACGTCGTCCGGCAGGTAGCAGCGGCCGATCCGCAGGTCCTTCGCGCAGTCGCGCAGGATGTTGGTCATCTGCAGCGCGTTGCCGAAACGGATGCCCTTCTCGCGCATGTCCGCGAAGTCCCAGCCGCGCGCGGCCCGCGTGTGCGCGCCGGTCATGTCGGTCCAGAATTCGCCGACGCAGCCGGCGACCAGATACGTGTAGCGATCGAGTTCGTCACGGTTCGGCAGCGACGCGACCTGCCCCGACTGCTCGTCGGGGAACGTGCGCAGGTCGAATTCCATCCCCGACGTCAGCGTCGCGACGACCTTGCGGATCGACGCGCGGTCCGCGTCCGGCTGCGCGCGCAGCAACGCAAGCATCGGCTTCATCGACGCGAGCAGCATGTGTTCGTGCGAATCCGTCTGCATCCGCGTCACATCCTCGAGCGCGCGCGACAGCGCCGCGCCGTCGCCGAGCCGCTCGATCTCGTCGCGCAGGTCGGTCAGCAGCGCCGCGCGGCGCTCGGGCGCGACGAGCGCCGTGTCGGCGATCGTGTCGGCCGCGCGTGCGAGCAGGTAGGCCAGGCCGACCGGCTCGCGCATGCCGTCGGGCAGCACGCGCAGCGTCAGGTAAAAGGAGCGGGAAACGTTCTTCAGCAGGTCGCCGAGCAGGTAGGCGGGAGCGGTATGAGTCGTCATGGGTCGGTAAAAATCGGCCGGCGCGGGCCCCGGACGCACACGGCGCAGGGGTGCCCGCGCCGGCCGCGAGTCGCCGCATCGTCGTGCGCGGGCAGGCGTCGGCCCGGCGCGGCGATGCAAAAGTCCCGCAAGTTTAGTGCATCCGGCGCGGCGGCTCCCCAGGACGGGTCGGATCGCATCGCGTACGCCACCGCGTGTTCCATCGTCCCGCTCATTTTTCGTCAAAACAAAATAGAAAGGCGAGAGTAATACATATGTAATGATCCGGTGCGACGATCGCGTCCCGTTCAATCTCGTGCGGCCCGGCACGACAGGCCGCGCCGCCGGATCGAGCGCCCTTTCACCGACTTCCGTTCCGAAGGTTCACCGCCATGCTCTTCACGCGCCCGACCGCCCTGCGCTGCATCCCGTTCGCCTGTGCCGCCGCCCTTCTGCTTGCCGCCTGCGGCGGCGACGATATCTCGGCGTCCGATCCCACGCATCCGATCTCCGCGAAGGTCCAGGTGGTCGGCCATCGCGGCGCGAGCGCGCTGCGGCCCGAGCACACGCTCGCGTCGTACCGCAAGGCGATCGAGGACGGTGCGGACGTGATCGAGCCCGACCTCGTCGCGACCCGCGACGGCGTGCTCGTCGCGCGCCACGAAAACGAAATCTCGGGCACGACGAACGTGTCGACGCTGCCGCAATTCGCGAGCCGCAAGGCGACCAAGACGATCGACGGCACGCAGCTGACCGGCTGGTTCACCGAGGACTTCACGCTCGCCGAGTTGAAGACGCTGCGCGCCCGCGAGCGCATTCCGCAGGTCCGCCCGGCGAACACCGCGTACAACGACCAGTTCGAGATCCCGACCTTCGACGAGATCGTCGCGCTCGCGAAACAGATGTCCGCCCAGACCGGCCGCACGATCCACCTGTATCCGGAAACCAAGCACCCGACCTACTTCCAGTCGATCGACCTGCCGCTCGAGGATCGCCTCGTCGACGCGCTGCTGAAGGATCCGTATACGGCGCGCACGGCGACCGTCTACATCCAGTCGTTCGAGGTCGCGAACCTGAAGACGATTCGCAACCGGATCAAGTCGAGCCAGCCGAACTGGAAGCTCGTGCAGTTGATGGACGAAGCCGGCCAGCGTCCTTACGACTTCGTGAAGGCGAACGACAAGCGCACCTATGGCGACCTGTCGACGCGCGACGGGATGCGCGAGGTCGCGTCCTATGCGAACGGCGTCGGGCCGTACAAGACGTCGATCATCGCGGTGGCCGCGGACGGCACGCTGCAGCAGCCGACGCCGTACGTGCGCTACGCGCACGAAGCCGGCCTCGTCGTGCATCCTTACACGTTCCGCCCGGAGAACAACTTCCTGCCCGCGTCGCTGAAGGACGGCGGCACGCCGGCCACGCGCAACACCGCGGGCTCGGTGCGCGAGATCCAGGCGTACCTGCGCGCGGGCATCGACGGTTTCTTCACCGACGATCCGGCCGTCGGCCGCACGGCCGTCGATACGTTCAAGCGCTGAACCGGCTGAACGCTGAACTCGCTGAATGCGCGGCCACCGGGCGCGGCGCACGCCGGGCCGGGCCGGGCCGGTCGCCGGTCGCCGGTCGCCGCGCCGCGATCAGATCACGCGGAAGTGGTGCGTGCCGTCCCGCTTCAACTGATCGACCAGCCCGTATTCCCAGTCGAGATACGCCTGCATCGCGGCGGCCGCATTGTCGGTGCCTTCGTACGGGCGCCGGTAACGGTCGACACGCGGCGACGCGAGATGCGTTTCCCCATGCTCGAGCGGCAGCCCCGCGTCGATCCACGCTGCCGTGCCGCCCGTCAGCACCGAGATTGCCGCGGAAGCCGGCAGCAACGCACGCGCGTCATGCGCCGCGAACCGCGCGAGCAGGCTCGATCCGCACGTGAACACGTAGCGCTTCGCCGGCGGGATCGCGGCGAGCGCGTCGCGCAACTGCGCGCGCACGACGAACCACGCGCCGGGAATATGGCGCTTCACGTAGTTCGCGCTGGTCGTCACGTCGACGATCGAGATCTCGCCCGCAGCCGCCTCCTTGAGCCAGCCCGCGAGCGTCGCGGGCGACACCTCGCTCACCTGCGGCGTCGCCGGCACGTCGCGCGGCGGTTGGCCGCGCTCCACGAACGCCGCCGTGCCGGCCGGCTCGACCACGCGTACGTCCCAGCCCATCTGCGCGAGCCACGACGCGGTCATGTCCGCGCGCACGCCGTCATCGTCGGCCAGCACGATGCGCGCGCCGCGCACGGCCGCGTGATGGTCGGTCTCCTGCACGAGCTGGCCGCCCGGCGTGTTCAGGAAGCCCGGCAGGTGGCCGGCCTCGTATTCCTCCGGCGTGCGCACGTCGAAGCGGTACAGCGTGCGGCCCGGTTCGTCGAGCGCGGCGACGTCCGCGAGCGCGATGCGCGGCACGCCCGCGCGCTCGGCCACCGCGCGTGCGGCGCGGCGTGCTTCGTCGCGCTGTGCGGGGCCGACGTCGTCGGGAAAGCGTCGCGACGCGCCGCGCTCGAGCGTCTGGCCGGCGAGCGTCCAGCCGATCGTGCCGTTGCGCAGCGCGGCGACCGGGTTCGGCAGCCCGGCGTTGATCAGCGACTGCGTGCCGATGATGCTGCGCGTGCGGCCCGCGCAGTTCACCACGACCCGAGTCTGCGGGTTCGGCGCGAGCGCGCGCACGCGCAGCACGAGTTCCGCACCCGGCACGCTCGTCGACGTCGGGATGTTCATCGTCTGGTATTCGTCGAAGCGGCGCGCGTCGACGATCACGACGTCGGCCTGCGCGTCGATCAGCGCCTGCACTTCCTGCGCGGACAGCGATGGCGTATGCCGCTCGGCCTCGACCCATTCGCCGAACGACTTGCTCGGCACGTTCACGTCGATGAACAGCTCGCCGCCCGCGGCGCGCCAGCCCGCGAGGCCGCCGTCGAGCAGGCGCACGTCGGTATAGCCGAGCCGCGCGAGCGTCGCGGCCGCGCGCGGCGCGAGATCCTCGCCGCCGGCTTCGCCGAACACGACGATCGGCGTGTCGCGGCGCGGAATGCGCGTCCACGCGTCGAGTTCGAGTTTCGACAGCGGGAAGTTGGCGGCCCACAGCGGATGGCCCTGCGCGTAGGGATCCTCCTCGCGCACGTCGATCAGCGCGAGCTCGTCGCGGGCCAGCAGGCGCGCGCGTACGTCCTGGTACGACGCGACGGGGAAACGGGAAGTGGAATCAGCGGTTTGCGTCATGATGTCTCGGTCGGATTCTGTTGAAGTCGTTGACGTCCTCACCCGCCTAAAGGCAGGTGATTCCCACACCTGGCGATGCACGTCCGCATCGGAGAATGTTCAGCGCAGCGTTGGTATCTCGATCATGCACGACACCACAGCCATCGCAGGCCCACTCTCTTATTCTCAGTCCCGCGATACCTTTCGGCCGCGTCGTGCTGTCTTTCGACCCGCACGCCGAACAGGACTGGGTAGAACCGCTTTCGTCGACTTCCTCGAACGTGGCTCCGTGCGCGATCGCTTTGTAGCGGAGCTTGTTTCGGAAGGACGACCAGGACGCGTCGTAGACGCTCTTCGCCATCCTGGTTCTGGCAAGTTTGACGGCAGATACGTTGCCAACCGCGATGTAATCGAAACGCCGCACCAGATCGAGCGCGAGCTTGTGCTGAAAATCGGCACGGGTATTCGCGACCTTGGCGTGCAACTTCGCGATATGCCGCTTGTGCTTTCGCGCCCGTTGAGCCTTCGCCAGCTTTTCCGCCGCGCGTCGGCCGAATCGGTCATTGGGCAGCTTCTCGCCCGTCGAAAGTGTGGCGAAGTCTTTCAGGCCGAGATCGATGCCGACACCGGAACGGATCGGGCGGGCCTGAACATCGGGCATCTCGATCACGATGTTGAGAAACCAGTTGCCACGGGCATCCTGCGCAAAGTTGGTCCCATCCTTGATCTTGCCTTCGGGAAGCGCCCGGCTGTGGAATACCCGAAACGTGTTGCCGGCGAAACGGAACGCGTCACCCTCGCGCTTCAGGTCACGCCCCTTCAGCGGCACCCAGCCCAGCGATTTCCTGCCGCGATAGCGCAGGTAGGGCCGACGGTGCTGACTGCGCGACTTCGCATATTGCTCGCACGTCGCGTTGATCGTGCCGGAGTGGATGCCGAGCGCCTTGCTGCTCCCCGTCGTCAGCACGTTCAGATCGAATCCCGTCGGCCACTTCTTGCTCCACTTGAGCGCGTGCTTCTGCGTGTCATTGCAGGTGTTCCAGACGTAGTTCACCGCACGGCTCTGCTTGTTGAGCAGTCCGTTGAGCGACTTCACGCGGTAGCGGTAGACAAGAATCATGCCGGTGATCCTAACCCGTGGAAGAAGCTGCCTGTCAACAGCACGCCTTTCCTTCCCGCCATCCGCCCCGAAGGAAGTCCCCTTGGGGGAAATGGTGGGGTTTCTCGGAGCAAATTCTGATGAATCTCGCGCCTGCGGGCGGGCGTTCGCAACCGGGCGCGGGCGGCATGCGAGGTCACGCGTTCGAATAACCGGATACGAACGGTTTCACGGTCCCGTCGTCGAGGAACACCGCGCGTTCGACCTTGCCGATGTTCGCGCCGTACACGTGGATGCTGATCGATACCTGGTCCGCGAACGCGTTGGTCACGCGATGGACGTCGCCGATGCGCGGCGACACGGCCTCGACCTCGCCCGGCTGCAGCCGCACCGCATCGCCCACCGGCACCGGCTTGCCGGTTGCGTCGAACCGGTAGGGCTGCGAAAACTCGCCGCCGCGCAGCATCCCGATCAGCCCCCACACCGTGTGGTTGTGGATCGGCGTCGTCTGGCCGGGGCCCCATACGAAGCTGACGACGGAAAACCGCTCGTCGGGATCGAGATGCAGCAGGTACTGGCGGTAGCGCTCGGGATCGGGCTGCGCGAACGCATCGGGCAGCCAGTCGTCGTGCGCGACGAGCGCGGCGAGCAACGCGCCGCCCTCGTCGAGAATGCGCGCCTCGTTCGCGCCGGACGCGAGCAGCGCGCCCAGCCCGTCGACGAACGGATGCAGCGGCGTCTGCCGCAACGAAAGCGTACTCATCGGCCAGCTCCTCGAATATGATGCCGAACATGATGGATTGTCATGATGCACCTGAAAGACCATGCAGAACAAACATGAAAATTAGCGATATCGACGCTTTTGCAGCGGTCGTCCGCTGCCAGACGCTGAGCCAGGCCGCGACCGAGCTCGGGATGACGCAGCCCGCGATCACGCGGCGCGTCCAGAACCTCGAGGAAGCGCTCGGCGTGACGCTGCTCGACCGCAACACGAAGCCGCCGCGCCCAACCGACATCGGCCGGCAGGTGGTCGAGCAGTGTCGCGCGATCCTGCGCGAAGTCGATGCGCTGCGCGAACTGACGGCCGGCCAGCGGCCGCCCGCCGGCGAATTCCGCGTCGGCCTCACGCAGGGGCTCGGCGAGCTGATGCTGCCCGGCCTGATCGCGCGGCTTGCCGGGCAATGGCCGGCGCTCACCACGCAGGTCACGACCGCCTGGGGCGGCGCGCTCGTCGAACGCATCGCGCGCCGCGAGCTCGATGCGGCGCTGGTGTTTCTGGCCCGCGAGATGGTGCTGCCGCCTCAGGTCGAGGGCGAACGGCTGCTGGCCACGCGGCTCGTCGCGGTCGGCCGCAAGGGCGACTGGCCGCGCCGCGGCTACCGGCTTGCCGACTGCCATGCGCGCGGCTGGGTGCTCAATCCCGACGGCTGCGGGTTTCGCGCGGGCCTGCGCCGGGCGCTCGACGCGCAGGGGCTGCCGATGCCGGTCACGCTCGACACTTATGGCCGCGACCTGCAGTTGCAGAGCGTCGCGAACGGCTTCGGCATCGGGTTGATGCCGCTGCCGCTGCTCGACGGCAGCCCGCTGCGCGATGCGCTCGACATCGTGCCGCTCGCCGATTTCAAGCCGCAGATCGATCTGTGGCTGCTGCACCGGCAGGACGCCGCGCGCTTCGCGGCGCCGCTCGCGGCCGTGGCCGCGCATGCACGCACGGCGTTCGCGCTGCCCGCGGATGCCGCCGCGCACGACGAGGCCGCTTGACCTGGACCGACGACGCCTGCACGGCGTCGTCCCGTTTGCGCTGACCGCCACGCCACCGCGCTCACGCATCGTGTCGAGCGGATGCCGGCGCGTGGCGTGACGTCTCGCCCGCGTCCGCGGTCGGCGTCGCGCTTAGCGCCGCCGACTCGAGCGCCGCACGTCCGGCGGCGACCGCGATCGCGTCGTCCTGCGGCGTATGCACGCGGCTGCACAGCACGTCGCGATAGTGGCGTTCGAGCGGATTGCTGCGGCTCAGCCCGTGATTGCCCGACAGCTTCAATGCGTGCTCGACGGTACGGATCGCCTGTTCCGTCACGGTTCGCTTGACGAGGCCGCTCGTCGTCACCGGCGGTGCATCGCCGGCATCGGTGCGTGCGATGTGCGCGTCGAGCAGCACGCGATTCGTGTGCAGCCACCCTTCGATCTCGCCGACGGCCTCCTGCACGCGCGGCAGCGTCGCGAGCGGCGCACCGAGCCCGCTCGGCGCGCGCGTCGTCGCGAATTCGAGCAGCCAGTCGCGCGACGCACGCGCCACCGCATCGTAGAGACTGCCGAGCAGCGCGACCATCCAGGCCTGCTGGTCGGCCTGCGCGTCGACATCCGCATGACTCGCGGCCGACACGGTCCACGCATCGGGCGCGTGCACGTCCACCGCATGATCGGCGGGCAGCCGCACGTCGTCGAACACGACCTCGTGGCTGCCCGATGCGCGCAGGCCCAGGTGATTCCAGCTTTCGATCACGCGGATGCGCGGATCGTCCCCAGCGTGGCGCTCGCGCGGCACGAGGAACACGCCGACGCGCGGCTCGGGCTCGTCGGTGCGGGCCCACACGGCCAGCCAGCGCAGCGCCGGAATGCCGGTGCAGTACAGCTTGTGGCCGGACAGCCGCCAGCCGTCGCCGTCGCGACGCGCAATCGTTTCGGGCAGGCCGCCACGCGACGGCGACCCGAGCGCCGGCTCGACACGCAGCGCGTTGATCAGCGCGCCTTCGTCGACCGCACTGTCGAACACCGCACGCCGCAGGCGCGCGGGCCAGCGGTGGTCCGCGCGGCCGAGCGCGCGATGCTGCAGATACGTCATCGTCAGCACCAGCGCGGTCGCAGGATCGGCGCGTGCGACCGCGGCCACGATGCGGCTCGCCTGCGCGAGCGTCGCGCCCGCGCCGCCATGCTCGCGCGGCACGACCTGCGCGATCAGCCCGGCGCGATGCAGCCGCGCGAAGTTCTCGTGCGGGAAGCGGCCGTCGACATCGTTGCGGGCGGCGTCGGCCGCGAGTTCGGGCGCGAGACGCTCGAGCAGCGCGGCGACGCGCGCATCGTCGGCAGGCAGGTGACGCAGCGACGACTGCGGCGCTGGCGACGAGGAAGCGGCAAGGCTGGCGGACATCGGTACGGATTCCCTCGGTGACTGGGTAGCGGGTAGCCAAGTAACGTAACGGCGGTGACCGCGGAGATCGATCGGCACGCGGCGCGTCGGCTCGTGAAGCCGACGACGATCGGCGGCGATCGGGCGGCGACCGAAGCCCCGCACGACAAGCGGCCGGCGCCCGTTCGATTTAATCGCGAGCCCACAGCGTATGCGCAGCGCACACGCGCCCAAACCATGCAAATCTGATATTCAAATCCGGATTGATTATTTCCATTCCGCATGATCCCGGCGGTAATCTGCGCTCCATTCCCCGCCGCGCCCGGCCGTCGCTGGCCGCGCCGGGCCGTCCTTGCATCGGAGACCCAGATGAGCGTCGAATTCATCGGCATGATCCAAAGCCAGAAGCAGTCGGAAATCCATCCGCCTACCGGCCCCGTCGTCGACCCCGACTACGTGCGCGACTTCGCGCGGGCACACGAAACGGCCGGCTTCGACCGGATCCTCGTCCCGCATCACTCGACCGGCCCGTCGGCGACCCTGACGATCGCGTTCGCGGCCGCGGCGACCGAGCGCATCCATTTCATGCTCGCGCATCGTCCGGGCTTCACCGCGCCGACGCTCGCCGCTCGGCAGATCGCGACGCTCGACCAGTTCAGCCGCGGCCGGCTCGCGGTGCACTTCATCTCCGGCGGCTCGGACAGCGAACAGCAGCGCGACGGCGACTTCCTCGATCACGACGCGCGCTATGCGCGCACCGACGAATACCTCGGCATCCTGCGACGCATCTGGACCGAAACGCAGCCGTTCGATCACGACGGCGCGCACTACCGCTTCACGCAGGGCTTTTCGGAAGTGAAGCCGTTCCAGCAGCCGCACGTGCCAATCTACTTCGGCGGCGCGTCGGAAGCGGCGCTCGAAGTCGCCGGCAAGCACGCGGACGTCTATGCGCTGTGGGGCGAATCGCTCGACCAGGTGCGCGACCTGACGACCCGCGTGCGCGCCGAAGCCGCGAAGCACGGCCGGCAGGTGCGCTTCTCCGTGTCGTTCCGGCCGATCCTCGCGGCGACCGAAGACGAGGCGTGGGCGCGCGCGCACCGGATCCTCGACGAGACGCGCCGGCTGCGCGAAGCGGCCGGTCTCGGCACCGGCGGCCCGCAACAGAGCGAAGGCGCGCGGCGCCTGCTCGCCGCGGCCGAACGCGGCTCGCGGGTCGACAAGCGGCTGTGGACCGAGATCGCGAAGCTCACCGGCGCGCGCTCGAATTCGACCGCGCTGGTCGGCACGCCCGAACAGGTCGCCGATGCGCTGCTCGACTACTACGACCTCGGCGTGACGACGTTCCTGATCCGCGGCTTCGACCCGCTCGACGATGCGATCGACTACGGCCGCGAACTGATTCCCCGCGTACGCAGCGCCGTCGCTGCGCGCGACGCGGCGCGCCGCGCCGCCTGACGCAAACGGAGCCGCCCGCCATGTCCGCCGTCCTGTCTTCTTCTTCGTCGCCCGCGCACACCGCGTCGGGCCTCGTACTCGCCGACACCCCGCGCCAGCATTTCTGGTTCGATCCGCCCGTGCCGCGCGTCGACGTCGCCGCCGAGCGCCGCCACCGGCAGGAGCGGCTCGCGGCCGCGTTCCGCCTGTTCGCGCGCTTCGGCTTCGCGTCGGGCCTTGCCGGCCACATCACCGCGCGCGATCCGGAACTGCCCGACCACTTCTGGGTAAATCCGCTCGGCGTGCATTTCTCGCAAATCAAGGTGTCGGACCTGCTGCTCGTCAACGCGCGCGGCGAAACCGCGATCGGCAACCGGCCGCTGAACAAGGCCGCGTTCGCGATCCACGCGGCGATTCACGACGCGCATCCGCACCTCGTCGCGGCCGCGCATACGCATTCGACCTACGGCAAGGCGTGGTCGACGCTCGGCCGCGCGCTCGACCCGCTGACGCAGGACGCGTGCGTGTTCTACGAGGATCACGCGCTGTTCGACGACTTCACGGGCATGGTCGTCGACACGAGCGAAGGCGCGCGGATCGCGGCCGCGCTCGTGAAACCCGACGGCGGCACGCACAAGGGCGTGATCCTGAAGAACCACGGAATCCTGACGGCCGGCCCGACGGTCGAGGCCGCCGCGTGGTGGTACCTCGCGCTCGACAATGCCGCGCACACGCAGCTGCTGGCCGAAGCGGCCGGCACGCCGCAACCGATCGATCACGCGACCGCGCGGCACACGCACAGCCAGATCGGCGGCCCCGACGGCGCATTGCATGCGTTCGACAGCCTGTTCGCGCGTGTCATCGCCGACGAACCCGACCTGCTCGACTGAGCGCCTGCCGCGCGACCGAAACCCAAAACCACACCATGACCGATACCACCGCACCCACGCCGACCGGCGCCCATGACGACAAGCGCCGCCGGCTGCTGCGCGCGGCCGGCGCCGCCGCGCTCGCCGCACCGGCGATCACGCTCGGCCGCAAGGCCTGGTCCGCGCCGCCGCTGAAGAAGCTCACGTTCGCGTGGAACCAGAACGCGTTCTGCCTGACGCCGATCGTCGTCGCGCAGGAGCACGGCTTCTTCGAGAAGAACGGGCTGAAGGTCGAGCTGATCAACTACAGCGGGTCGACCGACCAGCTGCTCGAATCGATCGCGACCGGCAAGGCCGACGCGGCGGTCGGGATGATCCACCGCTGGCTGAAGCCGCTCGAAGCCGGCTTCGACGTGAAGATCATCGGCAGCTCGCACGGCGGCTGCGTGCGGCTGCTCGGCTCGAAGACGGCCGGGGTGACGACACTGCAAGCGCTGAAGGGCAAGACGGTCGGCGTCAGCGATCTCGCCGCGCCCGGCAAGCACTTCTTCTCGATCCTGCTCGCGAAGAACGGCATCGATCCCGAGCGCGACATCACGTGGCGGCAGTATCCGGCCGACCTGCTCGGCGTCGCGGTCGACAAGGGCGAGATCCAGGCAATTGCCGACGGCGATCCGAATCTCTACCTGCTCGAGAAACGCAGCAACGGCGCGTATGCCGAACTCGCGACGAACCTGTCCGGCGAATACGCGCGCAAGGTGTGCTGCGTGATCGGCGCGCGCGGCGATCTCGTACGCAACGACCGGCCGGCCGCCGCCGCGCTCGCGCGCTCGATCGTGCAGGCCACCGAGTACACGCACGACAACCCGAACGAAGCCGCGAAGGCGTTCGCGAAGTATTCGCCGAAGATCAACCCCGACGACCTGCGCAAGCTGTACGCGACGCTGACCTACACGCACCACCCGACCAACGTCGATTTGCAGCAGGAAATCGCGTTCTATGCGGACGATTTCCGCCGGATCAACGTGCTGAAGAAGAGCACCGACCCGCAGCGCTTCGCGCAGCAGGTCTATGCGAACGTGCTGGGGTGACGCGATGTCGACGATCGAACACACGTCCCCCGCCGCCGCCACGGCTACCGCTACGTCCCGTGCCGCGTGCACGGCCTGCGACGCGACGCTCGCGGCCGAAGCCCGTCGTGCGCGCAGCTGGCCGGCCGGTGTCGTCGCGGCAGTCGCCTGGGCCGTGCTCGGCGCGATCACGCACCTGTGGCCGAACCGCGTCGTCGGCTTCACCGACTGGGCGTACACCGATACGTTCGGCACCGCCGCGTGGACGATCGCCGCGCTGCTGCTGATCTCGGCGACGCTCGGCCATCGCGTGCCGGCCACGCGCGCACGGCTCGCCCGCGTGCGCCCGGCCGGGCCGTGGCTCGTCGCGCTGCCGCTCGTGCTCGCCGCGTGGGAAATCGTCACCGCGAAGACCGGCTGGCTGCCCACGCCGTTCTTCGCGCCGCCGCAGGCGCTGATCGAGGTCTACGTCGACGACTGGCCGCGCCTCGCCGGCAGCGCCGGCAATACGCTGAAGCTGCTCGCGCTCGGGTTTGCCTACGGCGTCGCGGTCGGGTTCGCGGTGGGCGTGTCGATCGGCTGGTCGCGCCGCATCGGCTACTGGGTGCATCCGGTGCTGCGCGTGCTCGGCCCGGTGCCGGCCACCGCGTTGCTGCCGCTCACGTTCTACTTCTTTCCGACGAGCTATTCGGCCGCCGCGTTCCTGATCGCGCTGTCGACCGGCTTTCCGGTCGCGGTGCTGACGTGGTCGGGCGTCGCGAGCGTGAACCGCCAGTACTACGACGTCGCGCGCACGCTCGGCGCGAACGCGCGCTTCCTGGTGCTGCGCGTCGCGATTCCCGCCGCGCTGCCGCACGTGTTCGTCGGCATCTTCATGGGGCTGAGCGCGTCGTTCACGGTGCTCGTCGTCGCCGAGATGATGGGCGTCAAGTCGGGGCTCGGCTGGTACCTGAGCTGGGCGCAGGGTTGGGCATCGTACGTGAACATGTATGCGGCGCTGATCGTGATGGCGCTACTGTTTTCCGGGCTGATCGCGCTGCTGTTCGCGGTGCGCGACCGTGCGCTCGCGTGGCAGAAAGGAACCGTCAAATGGTAAGCGCCGCCGTTCTCGAACCCTCCGTTCTCACGCCGCCCGACAACACCGCGCCGCGCGGCGCGCGCATCGACATTCGCCGCGTGAGCCATGCGTTCGACGGCCCCGGCGGCCCGCTGCCGGTGCTCGACGACGTCACGCTGTCGGTCGCGGCCGGCGAATTCGTCGCGCTGCTCGGCCCGAGCGGTTGCGGGAAATCGACGCTGCTGCGGCTCGTCGCGGGCCTCGACGCCGCGCGGCAAGGCACGATCGCGCAGGACGGCGCGCCGATCGAACGGCCCGATCCGTCGCGCATCGTCGTGTTCCAGGATCCGACGCTCTACCCGTGGCGCAGGGTGCGCGCGAACGTCGCGCTCGGTCTCGAAGCGCGCGGCGTGGCGCGCACCGCGCAGCATCGCGTCGACGATGCGCTCGCGCGCGTCGGGCTGCAGGAATTCTCCAACGTGTTTCCGCATCAACTGTCGGGCGGGATGGCGCAGCGAGTCGCGCTCGCCCGCGCGCTCGTCAACGATCCGCGTCTCCTGATCCTCGACGAGCCGCTCGGCAAGCTCGACTCGCTGACGCGCTTGACGATGCAGGCCGAGCTGACCGCGCTGTGGCAACGCGACGGGTTCTCCGCGCTGCTCGTCACGCACGATGTCGAGGAAGCGTTGTTTCTCGCGCAGCGCGTGATCGTGTTCGGGCCGCGTCCCGCACGCATCGTCGCGGAACTGCGCGTCGACCTGCCCTATCCGCGCCATCGCGGCGACCCGCGTCTCGCCGAGCTGCGCCATGAGGCGCTGCGGCATCTCGGCCTCGATGCGAGCTGGTAGATGCGCGGTGCCGTTCGCAGGATTGCCGGTGCGCGACATAGGCCGCGCCAATGAGTGCACCGCCGTTTTCCGACTGGGCGCTCCTGTTCCTGCAACTGCTATATCGCGCACAGGTCGCGTTCGCGCGCGTGCTGCATGCCGCCGGCCTGACCGGCGATGCCGACGGACAGGCCGCGTGGCCCTGGGCGCACCGGATCGCGCTCGAAACGCTGCGCATCGACGCGGCGCTCACGCGCCAGCTCGCGTTCGCGGGTGCGGCAACCGCACTCGCCGTGGCGCTGGGCTGTATCGCGATCGCGTCGCGCAAATGGCGTGCGGCATCGGCAGTCGCCGCGCTGGCCGTTGCATGGTTCGCACCGTGGCCGCCGGCATCGCTGTGGCTCGCGCCAGCGGTGCCGACCAGTTTCCAGCGCAATCCCGCGCCGTTTTCCGTCGCGAACGTGATGCGCGGCGAGCACCTGTACACGCAGCATTGCGCGGCCTGCCACGGCGCGGACGGCA